>VRUD01000034.1:0-42674 GCA_019456305.1 Cytophagales bacterium
GCGGGCAGATATTTTTTTATTATTCTTACATAAGGGAGCGTGTAGGTTTGGATGAGAGCATCGTGGTAGCTCCAGTAGGTTAGTATTAGAATATTTTTAGTTCCTTTTATCTTAATTTCTGTCATTTTTTAGCGCCTCAATTAATTTTTTCCCTATTAATATTTTAGGCAGTAACATTAACAACTCTTTCCTCAACCCAATTTCGTTAACTGCTTTCCACCAGAATTTCAATCCATTTTTTAAATCATTATCCAGATAACTGTGAATAGCACAAAAATAGAAAGAGTAACCCTTTAAAGTAGAAATTTGTTTTGGTACTAATGGCACGTTTTTGTTGATCCAATCTGTTGCCAGGAGTCTTTTTTGTATTATCATCTGGTTATCTGAGCGCATGGATCTGGCAAGGTGGTCACGTACCAGAATGGTTGATCTTCCAATAATATAAATTTTATCATGAATCAGGTTTTTGACAAGAAACATCCAGTCCTCCATAATGGCATATTTCCTATCTTCATGAAACCGATTCACCTCACCCCCTACCCCCTCTCCACCAAGGTGGAGAGGGGAAATAAATGGATCTTTTTTAATACAAAAATGACAGGCAAAGGGATTTCCCTTTAATACCAGGTCAATATCATAAAAACCTTCCTGCAAACGGCTTACGGTTGATATTTGTAGTGAGCGGGCATGCCCGCTCACTACACTACGAAAAAATTCATATTTGGTAGCAAAAAAATTCGCCTCAGGGTAACCTTTAATGGTATCATATAACACCTGCAGGTGATCGGGTTTCATCAGATCATCTGAATCAAAGAAGATAATATAGCAGCCTTTGGCTTTTTCAATACCATTATTCCTGGCAGCTCCTCTTTCTGCATTTTTTTGCCGTAAATAATTTATTTTAGGATCATTACCAAACTGCTGCTTAATAATTTGCTGCGTATTATCCGTACTACCATCATCTATAATAATAATTTCAAAGTCTTGAAAATCCTGTTTTATTATAGAGCTGATTGTTTCACCAATAAGATGAGATCGATTATAGGTTGGAATTATAATACTAAAGAAAGGCATAGTAAGCTCAAATATGTAAATCAAAAATCACAAAAGCCATCCCGAGTACTCGGGATGAAAAATGCACCAAAATTATATTGTTATGACACTAGTTGTCATTTTTTATTCATGCTGCTCTAACTTTCAATTTTCTAAATATCACCCCAATAAGATAAAAAAGATTTACATTTCTCCCTCTACTTCTCAATTGTTCTATCCTAAATAAGTTGTAGAATCTAGTATATTTTCCTTTTTGGGGCCTTTGGTATCTTCCATTCACTCCCAGCGTATCCATTCCAAAAGGAAACTTTAAGCAAAACAACAAGGAATCTGAGGATAATGATATATCGCAATTCTCATAATGTCTTTGCACCTTTATCAATCCTGATTTGAAGGACAACTCATATGTTTGGTCATAATCACAAAGATGTATGGTTGCGGGTTTTAATTGCTTTAAAAAGAAATTGATTAGCAAATCATTATTTTTTATACATTCATTTCTGTATTCATCAAAAACCACTTTCACTTCTTTTATGTCTATTTTTGGACTTGACAAGAGCAGCGGATTTTCAAAAACGCTGGAGTAATCTTTAGCATATTTTTCTAAAGACTTCAACGAATCATGGTCATCATTTACAGTATATTCTTCCCCGGGATAAAGAATTACCGGCTCTACATCTGTATTATCTTTAAGAAATTTATGAGCTCTATCTATTGTAGTGATCTTATCATTTATGTAATAATTTTCTTTGTGAGCAAACCAGACGAAACTTGCAAAAGGAATGGTATAGGTTGGTTTAAAAACATCACATTCTAATTTGTATGCATCCAATTTCTCCTTAGCTATTTTTTCCCTTAACTCTGGTTGATCCTTATTCCCTGCCCAGAAAGCATAAGAGAATTGGTTGAACAATATATCAACATGATCAACTTTGGACTTTATTCTTTTTGCATCACTGAGATTACTTATCCAGCAATCATTTGTATTAAGAATGGTAATATCATTAGTTTTAAAACAAGCCCAGGAATCTCCTTCGGTAAAGCGTTCACATAATATTTTAAAATCATTTGAAATGGTAAACCAGGCATTTTTTTTAAGCTCAATTACTTCTTTAAAACCTAATAAATTACAAAAACCAACTACTCGTTTATCTTTAGTATATTGAAACAGAACAGTAATATTTTCTCTGATTTCTTTTGGAATTTTCTTTAGATTAGGGGGAAAAAAATGATCCGGATGTTCATGGGAGAACCAAATGTGTGTTATTTTACTATAATCTTCATATTTAAATTTGGTATCAACCAGTAATTTCCAACCATTGTTAAAAACTGGCCCTTCAAACCAAGGGTCACAGATTACTCTTACATTGGCTTTCTCCATTATAAAAGAGGCGTGGTTGACAAATGTAATTTTCATAGTTACATCTATTTAATATAAGGATTTTGGGGTAAATATATTATATTATAGCCACTCTTCTCAAGATTAGTGAACAAACGTTTATTGATTTTCTTTTTGATAATAATTATACTTATATTTTTATGTCTTCTTAACTTTAATTTACATAACAAATCCTGGTACATTACTTTCTTTTTGATCTTTTTAAATAACCTTGAACTCTTATCTTGTAAAACGCCTCAAAAATTTGATCATACCTTCACCTAGCCATTTCGCCCGCCAATTGATTTGATTGAAATTGTGACTTTTATAGAAATCATAATTATATTTTTTTACAAAAAGAGCTATTTGTTTCGCCTTATCTAAATATAAATTATGATAATAATTATTTATTTGTGCTTTCAAAAAATATAAGAATGCCTTTCCCATATCTTCCTTTTTGTATTTTTTAGTAACTGTGTAACCATCATCACAATAATGATATAAATTAAGTATTTTCAGGGCATTAATAAATTCTTCGGTGAAATCGAATGATCTGAGTATTTTACTAAATACCCTTACCCAATCGTGTGCGAATTTGATATTTTCTGAAATTGATTTACTTGTGTTGTGTAATCTGTATTTAGAAAATATATTTCCCACTTTTAGAATATCATAATTCAAAGTTATTCTTACCAATAAATCAAAATCCATCCCGTAGTCAAGCGATTCATCAAGATAACCGAGTTTTTCAACTACTTGCTTTCTAAAGAAAGAAGAAGGTTGTGGAAAAGGCATGTAGGCCAGATACTTGTATTTTAAGTCTTCCTCTTCGGCCCCTTTTAATATTTCTTTGTCATTTTGATCATTAAAGAGAATTGTTTTCCCATGGATGAGCATTATTGCAGGATAATCCATAAAATATTGCTGAGCCATATGTAATGCATTGGGCGCTAAAAGATCATCGCTATTGATCCAGGTTATTATATCGCCTTTGGCTTTTTTTAGTCCTTTATTGATGGCGTTACTTTGACCTGTATCGGGTTCACTTATCCAGTAATTGACATGCTTTTCATATTTTTTTATAATTTCTAAAGTATTATCAGTACTTCCGCCATCAATAATAATATATTCCAGGTTAGGATAATTCTGATTGATAACAGATTGAATGGTTTGCTCTATATATTGTGCCTGATTGTAGGATGGGGTGATGATGGATATTTTAGGATTGATCATTGATTGGAAGCTTTAAAAAAAATCTATAAAATATAAGCTGTAAAGGTAAATATAAATTCAAAGAATTTTGAGGTCAGTTGTTCTGAGTTTGGTGAATTAAGTATCACAATTCCAATAATCATTGAGGTTTTTTATTTTTAAATAGCTATCTTGCATATCCATTTGATGATTAACTATCCCTACATCTAAAAAGATCAACTTTTTAGGTTTTTTTCTCGTGCCAATTATTGGTAAATCTATTGATTTAGTTCCCTGCACAGGGTATAATAATTAATGATCTTTCTATTAAATACACCCATTTTGTTACAAAATATGTAATAAAATGGTGCCAGTATATGACAAATTTAATTATAAAACAAAAATTGATAACAGATAAAATGGTTTGCTCTATATATTTTGCCTGATTGTATGAAGGGGTGATGATCGTTATTTTGTGTTTGATCATTGATTGACAGTTAAAAAAATCATAAGATATTTTCATACAATGCATCATATTCTTCAACCTTACCTTGGTTTCTAAATGAGACCACCAGGTCTGCTAACTTAAAGGAGTTGTTTCTAAGAAATTCATCTACCTGATGATACTGACATCCATCTTGATAAATTTCATGATTGTTCATTTCTAGTAATACATATCTGGTTTTTAAAAGAGATATTATTGCTCCTTTTAAAATTGATAATTCGGTACCTTGTGTATCTATTTTAATCAATAAAATATTTTTGGCATTATCAAATTCTTTATCAACTGTTGTAACTTCAACATTTTGTTTTTCTACAAGCTGGAATTTTGATTTATGTTCATCCGGGAATAAATTTATTTGGAAATCATTTAATTCATTTAATGAGGATGATAAACTATTTTCGGTAACATTTAATATGGCGTTGCCCTGTTTTTCACCTAAAGCCATGTTTTTTAGTATAATATTTTTATAATTACTACACTTTAATTTTGCAAATTCAAATAATTTAAGATAGGGTTCGTAACTATAAACTTTCAAATCTTTGTAATGCTTTGCAAAAAACAGGGAAGTATCACCATTTGCACAACCAATATCTATTATTACCGATCCTTTTAAATCGGTTTTTCGCTTTTTTATTAAATTTACTGTTCTGAATAAATGTTCTGAAGGATTTGTAAAAAAGTTATCTTTAACATAATAATAGATAAATTGATTGATTTGAAAGGGAAATAAACAAAATTTGATTGCATATTTAGCAATAATCTTAAATAGGTTCATAATACAAGCATTCTTTTTGCCCATAACGGTAATGTATGTATCATCATAAAAATAAGGTATGCAAAAATATACCAGTTTATGAATTCCTCAATAAGGGTATAAAGAAAAAAATAAAATTTACCAAATAATACATACGACCAAAAAGTAATGATAATACCTATCAGCGCAAGCATTGTAGGTGTTCTTATTACATTATTGTCACTACATGAATGTTGTGTTACATTGTTGTACTTTACCCAAGCTAATAGCTGGGGTATAGCAAATATTAAGAAAATAAATTTATAGTCAAAATTATTTCCGATCAAAAATGTGCCGATATAAATACAAGCGCCTATTTTAAAGCTGAAAAAATGGTCTTTTTGAAGGCTCCGGGTACTCCCTGAGTGCCCGGATTCTTCAAAAAGATTTACTTTATTGAGCAAGGCCGATTTTTGCTTTTTTACTATAAACAATAATGTTAATATGAGAACAGCTATTGTAGCGTAAGCAATTATTTTTATAGGTATCAAAGAAAATATATTATGAAATATGGGATAGTAATCCAATAAATTTAAAAAAACAAGGCAGCCATATTGCGTTGCTACAGATATTGACCAATACTTTTCCTTAAGAAGATGACTTATGTAAATAATATCCTGCAGGTTGAAAAAAATATAAATGATGCCAATAGAAAGTAAAACAAAAAAAAGGATCAATGATGGCTTCCTTCTCTCATTAAAAAATGCTGCGATTGTTGCAAATGGATATAATTTTAAAAATGAAGCAAGCATCAAAAATGTACATGACCAAAAAACAGTATATTTTTTTTTGACAATTAAAACAGAAAGAGCACATAATATAAAAATGAACAAGTCAGGATTACAACGTTCTACTGCCAGCATGATCGGAGGTGAACACATTATTAAACCATAATATATTCCTTCATTGACATTTAATTTACCAATTAACCAAAAAGTAAAAACATAAAATATGGTAACAATTCCAATAGCTATAGCAATAATGTTATCATACGAAAAAGGGAGATATGAAAAAAGAAGCCACATTCTTGGGTAAGAATAATTTTCATGATAAGGATGACATGGGTTAGTGCTTAATACATCATATCCTTTTCTATAACACTCAAAAATTGAAATATTGATGTTTAAATCCAAAAATAAAGTTTTTGCTGCAGGCACACCAAAATACTGCCAGAAATTGGTGTAATCCATAAAAAAAGATGAAACATATATTGCAATAAAATATAATGTTATTACTAATAATAAAACCACCCTGCCATCAACTCTGGATTTCTTAGAGATAAAAAGTATCAATTTATCTGCAGCGTTATTGATAAACTTTATTAAATATTTCATGTGAATCTATAGCTTTTATTTTCATTTTTTACTTAATAATAGCATCCTTCTTGCCCATAGAGGTGATATATGTATCATCATATAAATAACGTATGCAAAAATATACCAGTTTATTAATTCCTCTATAAAGATCCAAACAAAAAAATAAAATTTACTAAATAATACAGTTGACCAAATAGTGATGATAATACCCGCCAGTACAAGCATCGTAATGGTTCTTATTTCATTGTTGTACTTTACCCAGGCTAATAGCTGGGGTATGGCAAATATTAAGAACATAAATTTATAGTCATAATTATTTCCGATCAAAAATGTGCCGATATAAATAGAAGCACTTATCTTAAAATTGAATAAATGTTTCTGAACCGTCCCCATTATTAAATCGGAGTTTAATTTCTGGTTTTTTATGATATATATCAGTGTGAATATAAGTATAGCTACTATGGTGTAAGAAATTATTTTTGCAGGGATTACAGAAAATATATAATGAAAGAAAGGGTAGTAATTCAAAAAATCAAATAAAACAAGACAGCCATATTCTGCCACAACATATTTTGACCAAAACTTTTCTTGAAGATTATGACTTATATAAATAATGTCCTGCAGGTTTAAGAATATATAAATGATACCAATAGAGAGTAAAATAAAAAAAGCGATTAAAGATGGCTTTTTTTTCTCATTAAAAAATGCTATGATTGTTGCGAATGGATAAAGCTTTAAAAATGAAGCAAGCATCAAAAATGTATATGCCCAAAAAGCAGGATACTTTTTTTTGACAACTAAAACAGCAAGGGCACATAATATAAAGATATATATGTCAGGATGACAATATTTTACTGCCAGCATGATTGGAGGCGAGCACATTATTAACCCATAATATATTCCCTCATTAATATTTAATCTACCAACTAACCAAAAAATAGAAGAATAAAATATTGTAATAATACCAATAGCTATACCAACAGTACTATCAGTCGACACATGAAGATTTGAAAAAAGAAGCCAAATTCTTGGATAAGAAAAATATCCATGATAAGGGGTACATGGGTTAGGGCTTAATACATCATACCCTTTGCTGGAACAGTCTAAAACTGAGATTATATAGTTTAGATCCATAAACAAAGTTTCTGCCTTAAATACACCTAAATACAACCAGAATTTGTCGTAATCCATAAAAAAAGATGAAACATAAATTGCAATAAAATAGAAGCTTATAAATAATAACAGAATTATTCTGCCATCAAGATTAGAAGGTTTTGAGATGAAAAGTGCAAATTTATCACCAGCGTCATTAAGAAACTTAGTTAGATAATTTGAAAATTTGGTAATTTGAAAATTTGTAGAGTACATGATCAGAACGTAAATGAATTATTGTATTCTCAAATTATTTTTTGTAAATTTACACAAAAAAATCAAATATGCATAACGCTGGTAAAAAGGCTATAATAGCCGGCCACACCGGACAAGATGGGAGTTATCTATATAAATACCTCCATGAAAAGGGCTGTAATATTATTGGAATAGCCAGTAAGTCTATTGATACAACTCACCACCAACCGGGTTTGAGCAAACATATTAATATTGTTGAAAGAGAAAGTGTATATAAGCTTATTGATAATTACCAACCAGACGAAATCTATTATTTAGCGGCAGTACATCAGTCTTCAATTGATATTCAATATGATGAATCTGAATTATTTAAAAAAAGTATTGAAATAAATTTAATTGCTCTTATCAACTTTTTAGAAGGAATAAAGAAGTATTCAAAAAGCACCAGGTTATTTTATGCTGCTTCTTCCCACATTTTTGGCAATCCAACTGAAAGTCCCCAAAATGAGCTCACTCCTTTTAGACCAAACTGCATATATGGAATTACCAAAACCGCTGGAGTGAATACCTGCCACTTTTATCGTACTAACTATGGTATTATGGCAAGTATAGGGATATTCTATAATCACGAGTCACCGATTCGCTCATCAAAGTTTGTTTCAAAGAAGATAGTAGAAACAGCAGTTGCTATTAAAAACAAAACACAACACCATCTGGTTATTGGTGATCTTAATGCCAAAATTGATTGGGGATATGCTTTAGATTATGTTAAAGCTATGCACAAAATACTTCAGCTAAATATTGCCGATGATTTTATTATTTCAAGCGGTTCTATTCATACAGTTGGGGATTTTGTTAGAGGGGTTTTTGGATACCTCGGATTAGACTGGTCAGAATATGTAAAAGAGGACCCTAACCTGATCACTAAAAAACCTAAAAAAAATCTTTATGGTAATAATCAAAAACTAAAAACAATGACGGGCTGGGACAATACTGTTAGTTTTAATGAATTAATTGAAATTATGGTTGATGCCGAATTAAAAAAAGTTGGCAGCTTGGCCCCGTTAGATAAATAATTGGAGGCTTTGAAAAACCCATGAAAATTAAAAAAAAGCATGAAGACACTGATTTTTATCCCTACTTACAACGAGTCTGAAAATATTGAACAAATCTATAATGAGTTAATTGAACTTCGGCTTAATACCGACATTTTATTCTTAGATGATAACTCCCCTGATGGAACGGGAAAAATTATTGATAAATTGGTTAAAAATTCATCAACTACATACGTTATTCACCGTTCAGGAAAACTTGGCATAGGCAGTGCACATCTTGATGGTATAAATTGGGCGCTTAATAATCATTATGAGACGCTTATTACGATGGATTGCGATTTTACGCATTCGCCAGGCTATATAGTTGATTTTATCAAAAACTCAACCAACTACGATATAGTAATTGGCTCACGTTATATGCAAAAAGATAGTCTAAAATCCTGGAATTTATTCAGAAAATCACTTACGTTATTAGGTCATATTCTCACCTCTGTATTATTAGGTATGCGATATGACGCAAGTGGAGCTTTCCGTCTTTATCGGCTCGACAAAATTAATAAAGGGATTTTTAACTTAGTTGTTTCCAAAGGTTACTCTTTCTTTTTCGAGAGTCTTTTTATTTTGCATCTAAACAATTGTTCAATAAAAGAAATTCCTATTCATTTACCAGCCCGCACATATGGGCATTCTAAAATGACAATCAAAGATATGTGGAAAAGTCTTACATATTTATTAAGTATGTCAATTAGAAATTTGTTCAACAAAAAGTCCTTAATCTATAGCGAAAAAACTATCTCAGAAACTTTACAAGATTGGGAACTTTATTGGGCAAAAAAAGAGGACTCCAGCAATATTATATTCGATATTATCGCTAGATTCTACCGAAAGTTCATTCTCAAAAACATCCTTAATCATTTCATTAAAAAGCATTTCACCCGAGACCAGGAAGTACTACATGCGGGATGTGGAAGTGGGCAGGTAGATGTAGATATAGCAACATATATCCATATCACTGCTTTAGATATTTCTACTACTGCGTTGAGTATTTATAAAAGTATACATAAAAATAAATGCAAAATAGTACACGGCAGTATTTTCAATCTTCCATTTGAAAATGAAACTTTTGATGGTATTTATAATCTCGGTGTGATGGAACATTTTACAGAAGAAGAAATTCACCAAATTCTACTTGAATTTAAGCGTGTACTTAAACCTGATGCTATAATGGTTATTCTTTGGCCGCCTACATTTGGTTTAACTGTGATGGTACTGGATATTGCTCATTTTGTACTTAATAAAATATTGAAAAGAAATATCAAACTTCATCCTGATGAAATTACGAGAGTAAAATCTCAGGCACATGTAAAAAATATATTTGAGAAGGCAGGATTCGCTTTGCAAGCGTATTATTTTGGTAGTAGAGACTTTTTTACGCAAGCTGTGATTGTGGTTCAAAAAGTTAAATGATTTTAATGACTATTTGCACAATATAAAAATATTAACCAATACTGCAATATTTATGTCGTTATGTATAAAACTGAGTTCCCCTGTCCGATATGCGGAGTAAATGACATAGATGTAGTTTGCCCTGATGATATTGGAAATGAGAAAGTAACATTTAATTATGATTTCTCTAAAAAGCACAATCTTACTTATCGAATTGTAAGATGCAAAAAATGTACGCATTGCTATGCTTCTCCACGGCCAAAAGATATTTATAAAAATTACATAGATGTAGTAGATGAGGCTTATCTTGCCAATGAAACACAGTATTTAGCAACTTTTCGTAAAGGATTAAAAAAAATTAATGATTATATTCCTTCCGGCCGATTACTCGATGTTGGCTGCTCAACCGGAATCTTTTTAACTGCTGCAAAAGAATTTTATCAGGTTGAAGGTATTGAATTATCAAATTGGGCAGCATCAATAGCTCGTAAAAAAGGGTTTAATATCTATAAGTGCAAATTAGGTGAGATGAATATGAATTCGTTATACGATATTGTAACCATGTGGGGGGTAATTGAACATTTTGAATATCCGGATAAAGAGATAAAAAATATTTCAAAATTGCTGAGAGAAGGGGGGATTGTTTGTTTATGGACTGGCGACATTAGTTCATGTCCAGCAAGATTATTAGGTAAAAAATGGTGGTATTATCAAGGACAACACATTCAAATGTTTTCAAAAAAATCTATTATTAAATTATTTGAAGACAATGGGTTCAAATTATTAAATATGAGTATTTACCCTTACGTAATGACAATGAAATCTATTAGTAAATCACTGGCACGTTATCCATTGATCCATCGCTTTACAAAACCGATATTATCCAGCAAATTTTTATCTGATAAAATGATCACTATTAAAGTACCAGGTGAAATGTTTGCGATATTTAAAAAAAAATGACTATTACCTAAAAATCTAAATTAAAAAAAAACAACTTAAATTGTAATCATTATTAACATCATGCATCAAATTATCAGTTACTGGATGCTGGTTACTGGGTGCTGGTTGACCCTATTGTTATTAATTTTTGCAATATATTATCTTAATGCAGCCCTTTATTCACAATAGGACGTACTTTTCCTCTTTTTGTCTATTCTTCTCTTTACTTTAAATTGTAAGTGAGTGAATATCAAGTAGTTAGCTGCTATCAAAGATACATTTTTGGGTGTCTCGGCTTATATTTGCGGCATATTGTACGCAAAAAACTGAACAAAAGCGGAAGCGCCAGTTTGTTATACCGTTCACCTCACCCCCCAGCCCCCTCTCCACTGACCCCGATACGCTTCGCAACGGGGCAGGCGTGGAGAGGGGGAGTTTTTTCTGATTTCTTTTTTTGTTCCTCTGCTGTCTTGATTATAATAGATGTCTTCAATATTTTATGTTCTACCCTTCAAAGTTCCCCCTCTACACGTTAGTGGAGAGGGGGGTAGGGGGTGAGGTGAAATCGTTAATTTAAGCAGGGTCTTTAAAATATAAATTGCCTAATCGTTTCATCCCGAGCTTACTCTGGATCATAGTTGGGTATGCTCTTGCATTTGATGTTGATTTTGGGTGTCACATTGGCGAAAACAAGACAATAAAAAAAAATTATACAATTTCAATGCGCGGTAATGGAAAAATAAGCTTACCGCCAGCCTGTAAAAAACCCTGCTCTTTTTTGATTATTCCTTCCCTAAAGTGCCAGGGCAATACTAAAAAATAATCCGGTTTCATTAATTTTGCTTCCTGCTCAGAAATGATCGGAATGTGGGTGAATGGAGTATATGCACCAAATTTTTCTTCGTTTACCTCTGCAATACAATTTGATTCATAACCTTTTTTACAATATGCTCCAAATGCTTCACCATAGACTGATTAAGGCCCGATCTATACCCATAATTATCACCATACATCTCTTCATGGCTGTAAGTGTGATTGAGCTGGACCAAATCACAGACCCTATCATCAGCATTGTTTTTATGGCATTTTACCAATTCTAAGGGGCCTGATGTAATTTTATCAGTTATTGTTTTTGGAAATACCCCTGTTAATGACTGCTCACCAAGATGTAATAGGGATACAAGGTTTTTATTCCCGCAAATTCTACACTGACTTGTTTTTTTAAACATACGAATAAGTTAGTATTAGTATGTGAAATTATTTAATTGTGCCGGCTTATTAATATCAACGATCTTATACAAAGGTACTCTCCCATAAAAAGATGCCCACATGGTAAATGTGCTTGGCGGGCCCATAATGTAATCACAAGACGCTAATGTATAAAGATCTTCAATAAAATGACCTGTTCCAAAAAGGGTTTTGAGTCCGGTAAACATTTCTGGATCCTGTTTTTCATCCGAGCATATTAAAAACACTATACTTTTATTTTTAAATAAATCTTTAACCTGCCTCATTATTTCAGCATAAATTTCAGTAGAATAAAAATATTTCCCTCCTTCAAATGTCTTATAATCACCCTTACGAATATGCACACCAACTATGAGGTCTGCTGACCCTCTGGCTATTTTGGTAAGGTTTTCAACATTAGTTAAATATTTTTTTTCAGGTGTAAAAATCGTTCTTATCTGGCTGGCATGTTTAACAAAATTTTGTTCATCTCTGAACAACCAACCCTGAACAAAGAGAAGCTTTTTTTTTGCTTTATTAATAAAAAAATCATCGTTTAAATCAAGGGATTGATGCCAATCTAAAAAAATAGTTTCACATATAGGACCTCGGGATGGTAATAAGGCTATTATCCTGGCTAAATAATATACTGATATGTAAAATATTTTTCTTAAAAATGTACTTTTTATCCAGGTTCTTTTAAAGGGGTATCGACAAAAGAAATCCTGCCGTATTTTTGGATAATACCGGGCAAACTCATCAAAAGAAGGGTTTATGATACTGTACCCATGTTCAATAGCATTGGCTAAAAAGGCTGCAAAGGTAAATAATCTGTTTCCTAATTGCCCTGGTTTCGAAGCTATTATTATCATAAAAAAATTCAGAGTTGCTTTGCAGCCAGTAAAGAATCGTATAAATCAGCATAATTTGCATACATTTTTTTAACATCATATTTTTCTTTTACAACGCTTGTAGCATTCATTCCTATTTCCCTGGTTTTATACAAATTAGCTATGGTAGCATTTATTTTCGAGAGCAAGTCTTCTTCATTTTGGCTTTCGAATAAAATGCCGTTGTCAAACTCCAGTAATTCAACTATACCACCGAGCTTAGAACCAATGACACAAACACCGCATGCCATGGCTTCTAATATCGTAATCGGAAAGTTATCAGCAAGGGATGGAAATACTAAAATATCTGATAAATTATAAAGATAAGCTAATCGTCTTCTACTGTTAATGAATCCCAGATTTAAGATTTTCTCACAATTTTTGTTTTGAAGCGAACCTGGAAATGATTGACCAATATTGATTAAATAAAAAGGGGATTGAATTTCTTTAAAGATTTGTAAAAAAATGTTGCTCCCTTTAAAAGGAGAATTGGCATTAAAGAAAATTATTCGGGGAATTTTCCATTTTTTAACCTTTTCATTGTTGAAAATATCAAGATCTATTCCATAGGGAAGGTGTTTAACATTAATATTATTATTATTATATACAAATGAATTGGTAAAGCAATCTTTTAGCCATCGAGAAGGAATAGTTATTAACAATTTAGGAGCTATTTGTTTTAATATACTCTTTTTTTTCTGCAAAAAATGTTGTCTGCGATCAATAACAGGGTTATTTAGAGGATAATTCGCTATATAAGGTGTGGTTCCTATGCCAATTTTATAATTATCGTTCTCAAATGTATAAGCTTCACCACCGGTCATGATCCACATGTCATGCAGCGTCCAAACGATGTATTTATCTTTTGCTATTAATAGCAAGCTCTCTATATCAAAATAACTTCCATGTATATTATGTAGGTGTACTATATCACATTCCTTGTAATAGGGATTATCTTTTAGTTTTTTATATGTGAAATGAAACTCATCACCCAAAAAGAAAATTTCTCTAAAGTTTTTTTTTATATTTAATTTCCAAATTACTTTATCAGAAAATGCCAGACAATGATCTAAAATATTTTTAGGAAAACAATAAACTTTCGGGGAAACATTATATTTTGTTTTACAAAGTAAACAACTATCCATTTTGCTGTGATGCACAAAATTAAGTGCAAACTGTTCAGCGCCACCCCATTGATCAAAAGTATTAATATGAAGTATTTTCATAATAATGCCATAGTGAAAACATCAGGTTTTCACTAAATAACAAACACCATGAGCACTTTGGAAAACTCTCACAGACAATTTATTCTCTGCCAAAAATTCATGGGTAGCTTTTGCACATCCATCCCAGGTATAATAATCATCAATAATTATCAAGCCTCCTTTAGCTACATTTTTCCATAAACAATCAAGACACTGCTTTGTAGATTCATACCAATCTGCATCTAGTCGAAGTATAGCAATTTGTTCGGTTGGGTTAAACCCTGGGAGTGTATCTTTAAACCATCCTATAGAGATGTGGTATAATTTTGCAGCAGATAGCTTCATTGCTTGTTCTGCAAATCTTTTTTCAGCCCTGCAATTATCGTAATAAAAAGGAGAATCTTTGTTCTGCTGCCATATTTTTGCAGCGGGTCCATCAATATCTTTTACTGGCGGTAATCCTTCAAAGCTATCAAACAAATAATAAGTACGGCTATTACCAAGTAAATTAGCCATAGCTGCAATCATACCACCCCGCCAGACTCCACATTCTACAACACTGCCGTCCAGTTTTCTGAATCTATAAGTCAGTAAAAGATTTTCTATAAATACCCGTTTTGGGATCATTGTGAATTGTTTGAATTTATAATATAATATCACGAACCATATACGTAAACAAAATATTCTAATCCTAATGAACAATAATTTCAGAATCCTAATCATAATTTTGAGTTTATAGTTATTTTTTCACTAATATGACTTACCACGACTACATTGGTACTTATTGCTTTACAAAAACAACAACAATCGTATGCCCGGTTATCCAATTACTTAACTTACCTATCAATTTCTCATAGAAATGGTGTGTTATCAAATATACCATTTTGCCTAACAGACCTGTTTTTTTTATCAAACGAAACATTTGCGTATTATAGTAATATTTATAATGATAAGGTTGCAAGGGTTCCATATATATTCCGATTAACTTTAGCGGGAAAAATTTTTGAAGATTGCTCAAAGCAGTTTTATTCCATAATCTCATATGATGTGGTGGCATATTCAAAATATTTTCTTTATCGTATTTTATAAAAGAATCATTGTTAGGTACGCTAATGATCAAATTTCCTCCCTTCTTCAAGGCAGCTAAAGACGATTTTAAAAAACTTCCGGCATATGGTATGTGTTCTAATACCTGAAAAGCACAAACAGTGTCATATATTTCTGTATTCTTTTGAGCATGTTGCTGAATAGTTTCATTTAGAATTTCCAGACCATGATATTTGGCAACTTTAATAGCTTTTTCATTGATCTCAAGGCCTGCACAATCCACCATTTTGCTTTGATTTAAATCTTTTAAAAAATTTCCTTCTCCACATCCAATTTCTAAGACTTTGCTCTTTATATTTATAAATTTTCTCGCTAATTCATGTTCCCACTTCCATATTATATAATACCAGTCAAATTGTTGTAAGGTCTCATAAAATTTGGTATCTCCGGTTAAATTAAACGGGTAATAAAATTTATAACCTGTATCTATACATTGATATATGCTGATAGTATCTGTATCACAATAATACGCTCTTACATCTAAGTTTAAACTTTTCTTATAAATATCAATAATTGCTTGAGCATTAATTTGCTTTTCCAGTTTAACATTTTTTGATAATGTAATCGGACTTTTTATAATATCAGACACTTATTAAATATTTCTTAATGAAATTAAGTTCTATATAAAGAAGGATTATCCAGATATTTTTTTAAAACAAACCCATCTTCAATCTCAAACTCTTTAACACATAGGTACCCTTTATCAAATAGCAAATCTCTAACTTTTTCCTTGTTTTTACCGCTTTTTTGTTCATTGTGTTCTACCGTTAAAGCAATAGGTGTAAATTCATCAAAAGGAAAAGATTTAAGTATTAATAATTCAGCTCCCTCTATATCCATATCTAAATAATGAATTATGTTAGGCGTTTTATTTTCTCTTAAAATATGGCCTAATAATTTAGTTCTGAATTGCTTAACCTTTTTTACAGGACTATTATTGTCCAAATAATCTTTAATGCCTGAATCCCAACCTGATAAAACAAACTCAACTTTTTTTCCCGCACAATTTGCTATACATGCCTGAATGAATAATGTTTTCCTTTCCTTCTTCCACATCCGTTTTATGTTTATAGCATCTATTGAAATACCATCCCACTTATACTGTTTTTCCAGAATATAGGTATTATTTATTAATTTCGGATGATAGGCTCCTACATCTACAAAAAAGCCGTATTCCATGCCTTTAAAAACTTCTTCTATAATCCATTTGTCCTGACCAAACTGGCTTGTATACTCCATTGTATTTTCTCAATATTTTTAAGTTCGCATTGATTAATATTCTTTTATTTTTTGTGGCAATCCAATTCTAAAATTATTATAATATAAAGTGCTAAAAAGCTTTTTATTTTTAGAAAGACTTTCATCAAACAATCTCTTTTTTTCTTCATTTTTATAAAGCCATTTACTTCCGCCATTATATCTTGAAATATGTGGGATAAAAGTAAAAGCAATTTTGTAACCTTTTTGTTTTGCTCTCATACAAAATTCATGATCATCATATCCAAGTGGAGCAAAATCTTCGTTAAAATATCCAATATCATTAATTAATTCTTTTGTAATTATAAAAGGAGACCTTATTGTTACATCAACTTCATATATTTTTGATTTAGAAATATTTTTAATAATGTTAATATTTTTATTGTATGTTTTTTTTATAATTTGTTTATTTATAAAATTAATTATTCTATTAAACTGTTGTAGAATATAAGAATTACCATTCCAAAAAATATCAATTTTATATATTGTTTCTTTATTAATAGTGAAAAATTTTTGTACTTCACACTTCCTTTTAATCAATGAAGTTTGTAGTAGTTTTATAAATGACTCATTAATATATTTTTCATCATCAATTTTAAAATAGAAACGACCTACACCACTACCCGATAATATTGCAATGTTATTATCACTCATTTTTTTTACAACGTCAGTAAGCCAGTATCTATTTAGTATTAAATCATCATCCTGAATAATTGCAATTAAATCACCTGTGGCATTTTTCAATCCGACATTATTTGCTTTAACTTCCCATATATTTTCAGTTCTTATAAAAATATCAGCATAGTTTTGCATTATTTGTCCAGAACCATCAGTACTTCCATCATCAATTAATACTAATTCGGCTTTTGGTTCTATTATTTTTAATCTTTCCAAAATATCTTTAATATAATGTGCTTTATTATGGACACTCATAATTATACTTAATAATGACATAGAATTATTTTTAATTAATATTAAAAACTATTTTTACTTTTTCTTTAATGCGCTTCAATAAAGTTGGACTATATATAGAATTAATAAAGTCCTTCATCGCTTTTCTGGCTTCTTCTGATTCTTTAAGAGGAATAAGAAAAACTTTTATTTTTTCAACTATTGGTTGCTTATTAAATATATAATTTGTCTCACAGTGAACCCCACTACCATCATGTCCTATATTTCTTACGAGTGACCGGGCTGGGTGAAGCGATAATCCATCCTGCAAGAACACACTTGCATACCACCTTACAGCCCAGCTAGTAATGGCCCTTTGTGTATTCTCTTGTAAAGTACCATAAAAATCATAGCTATTTTCAACATTAAATCTGTTAATATTACCTTGTTCGTTGATCTTAGCTAACAGGTATTCTGCCGAAGGGTTAAAAGATTTCCATGCTTTTGTCCATGTCCCCCACCCCCAGCAGGAAGCAGGTGTATAAAAAAAAGTTTCAGGCAGTTTGTCTTTAACTGGAAACATATAGCCACTAATATGCATCACCTTTTCTTCATCTTTATACAATTCAAGTGCATCATTCATGTATTTTAAAAAACCACTTGCTAATACCAAATCATCTTCCAATACAATAATTTTCCCAAATTTATTCACTATTTCGCTAACACCGTCAATAATAGAATCAGCCAAACCCTTATTTTTATCTGATTCAATAATATTTACATTTTTACACCATTGTTCTTCTCTTATTATTTTCCTTACTTCATGAATTTTCTTTAAATCCTGTTTTGAAGCTTTTTCCTCAGGCCCATCAGCATAAATAAAAAGCATAGATTGATCTGCCAGCTCATTTTGCATCAAACTATTCAAAGATTTTTGTGTATGTTCAGGGCGATTATACACAAAAAGTACTATGGGCGCAAGATTTTTTAAATTAGGCATTTATTCAATTAAAGTTTCTTTTTTAATTTAAATTATAAAGTCTCACCTTAAAATAATTCATAAAGATAATAAGACTCCTAAACCACACTTTATATATATTTACTAACTTCCATTTCCATGGACAAGATAAGAGAATAAACATACTCCACATTATTGGATTTTCTGTATATTTTCTTGATAATAATATCTTTAAAAATGGCCAGGAACTTTTTTTATAATCCAGAGTAAGTCCACCTGCTGCACTATCATTTATAGTAAGCTTTAATGAATGATTTGTCATTAATCGGAATCCCTTACTAAAGGCCCTTATGGTAAATTCATAATCAGATGTGTAATGCCTTAGCAATTTTGGATAAAACCCACCAATTTCGATAAAATCGCAAAATCTTAAAAACAACCCTCTTGTACTTAAACAGTTAATTTCTGAAAAATCCTTAGCCTGATTAAATGATAAATTTTTCCAATCTGCATGAATGCCGCCAACTTCATTATCAGGTTGTCCTGCTATAAGAGCAATTGCCTGAATAAGTGTTTTGGGATGTTTCTCTAATAAAGACATCCCTGTCTCAAGAAAATTATTTTCCAATATGCAGTCATCATTAATTATTAACACATAATCATCAGGATTAATTTTCTTTTTTAATAACCACTTATACCCTTTTTGAAGCGAACCTGCCCACCACCAGTTACCCATTCCTCTAATTTCTGTTAATTTATCAGCGTCTATATTTTCTTTTACCATTTCCGAAGTGCCATCAATAGATCCATCATCAATTAATAAAAGGTGATAATTTTTGCAGGTCTGCTGTTTCAGGCAATCAATAAATTGATAAGTTATCTCTTTTCTATTATGTACAGGAAGTAAAATATAAATCTTACTTTTATTCATATTTACAAATCATTACACTAGTACATTATTTAAGTATATTGCATCCCATTCATATAATTTTTTATTCTGTCGTATAGATGGGATCATATCAAATAAGGAAAAATTGATACTCCTCAAATATTCATCGATTACATAATATTCTGGAACGCCTTGATACAAATCGTGATTCATCATTTCAAGTACAATTAGTTTGGTTCTATGCAGGGTATTAATTCCTCCTTTTAATACTTCCAATTCAAATCCCTGAACATCTATTTTAATAATAATAACTTGTGCTTTAGAAGGTATTTCACCATCTAACTTTGCAGCGCTAATAGTTTCTTCGCCTTTTTTCTTTAAATGAGCTGAAAAAAAATCGTTATCTATTTTCTTCTGAATTGATAATAAAGACGAGGAAGTGATCCTGTTGACTAGATTTATATTAGCTTCACCCGTAATATTTCCTAATGCCTTATTTATTGGTACTATCTGCTCAATTCCTTTCACATTCTCAAGCAGCTTTTTAAATGTATGTTTAACTGGCTCAAATGCGTAAATCTTAGCGTTGTTAAATTCATTACAAAACATTTTTGAGATAACTCCATTAGCAGCACCAACATCAATGATAGTGGTTGAATCAATTAAATCAAGCTTTAAAAACTTTGCTATTTCTATTGATTTTTCAATATGCCTGTAACCATTGTTAATAATTGATGGATAGGTTTCAGAATCTTTAATAATATCTTCTCTAAAATTCACCAGGATCGCTTTCAAATCTTCAGGATTATTTTTTAAATAATACCTAACGATTTTCAAAAAATGCCTGATGAATTTGAACAAAAATCTATAGAAATACTTTTTCAATATCATTTATCCAGACTTCGCTTTTTTAAAATTACAAATTGATGGTCTTCAAAAATAGCCGGTATACCATCATAGTTATTCTTAATGATTCTTACTAAAATATTTAAAATTTTAGCTTCACGATGTAAATTCTCATGAGTAATTGAAGCATAGGTTTTATAAACATTGACCACCATGAATTTTTCTAAATTTTTGAAAAAATCAATCGAAGGAAAAATAACGTGTTCAGGATAATTTATATACCACCATTTAGCTTTTGATATTTGTGCCTGAAATGAATTAATATTTCCAGTTAGTATTATTAATAAACCATTCTCATTTAACTTTTGATGAGCAAATTCCAAAAATTCATCTATTTTATATAAATGCTCTATTAAATCAAATGCTGTTATTATACCAAACTTTTCATTAACATCTTTATAGGAATTAAATCCCCCATGGTGTTTTTGATTAATAATGCAAAAACTATCATAACAAATTTCCAGCCCATATGTCTTATAACCAATTTTCCTGGCAAAGTCCAGAAATTCACCTGTATTACAGCCGATATCCAAGATTTTATCGCCTTTTTGTAATAAATTGTTAAAAAAATTAATTAAAATTTCGGTTTTATCATCTTCAAAACTTTCATAGCTCCATCTTTGCGTCCCTTCCCCACTTGCGTATAATTTCTCAGCTATTTCCGGGGAAATGCAATTTTGTGTAAATCCGGAACAACAATTTTTACATTTCCAAATCTCGGGTGTTCTCTTAAGAAAAATTTCATTAGTTGAAAATTTTAAATTCTTTGTATATTTTAAATTTCCTAGTTTATGGATACGAGATGAATTACATAAAGGACATTTTTTAAACCAGTAATTATTACCAATTTCTTTCATAAGAACCTAATTATTTTCTGTACTTTAAAACTCTGGCGGGATTACCAACAACTATTGCATTTTTTTCAACATCTTTCAACACAACAGCTCCGGCTCCTATCACCGCACCATCTTCAATTTTTACTCCCGGAAATATTATCGCTCCCGAACCAATCCATACATCTTCTCCTATTACAATTGGCTTATCAATTCTTTTACTTCTTAATGGCTTAATATTATAATCATGTGTAGATGTGGTAATTATTACGTGAGAAGCAATTAAAGTATTCTTACCTATAGTTACCTCGCCTAAAGCCCAAATTTGGACAAAGGGGGCTATAGAAACATTTTCAAAAATACTTACCATCCCTTTAGGTTCAATATGCACCGGATGATAAATTGTTACTGAAGGATGAATATATTTAAAATCTTTTCTATAATTATTTAACTGTAATTCTTTATAATAACTTTCAATTTTAGAATTAAGCTTGTAAATAATTTTAGCAATGTTTTTATATAAAAAAGTTTTAAACTTATACCCTAATTTCCACATCATAGTTTTCTAAATATAAACCGTGACTCATTCTGGGTTCCACTACACAGCCATATTCGTTAGTAAAACTTACTGATATTCTTTTAAAATTGTCTATTCTTTCTATTTCTATACCATTAGAATCTATATAAGTAACTAATTTATAATCGCCCGGAATTAATTTAATGCTTGGAACATGAAAAATGACTTCAAACTTGCCCTTACTTATATTAAATTGTTTGGCAATGAAAGCAGACCAAAGACTCGTTACCCTTGTTTCAAGAACATTGTCAAAACAAACTGCAAAATTAACATTTTTAAATCCTTGAGATGCCTGGCACTTTAGGATTATATCAATATCATCAAATGTTGAACAATAACCGACCTCATTACTTTCATTATTCCTTAATACAATATCCTGAATAGAAATTCCACCTATTCCTCTATTTGAAACTATCTTCTCATCCTGATTTTCCCTTAAATAAACTCCCACTACTTTATCAATAACATCGTTTGAAATGATTTCACCATCTTTAAGTAATACTCCTCTTGAACACAACCTTTTCACAACAGACATATTATGACTGACAAACAATACTGTTTTCCCTTCTTTCTCACTAACATCCTGCATTTTACCTATACACTTTTTTTGAAATTCAGCATCCCCAACAGCCAACACCTCATCAATCACTAAGATATCAGGCTCCAAATGTGCTGCTACCGCAAAAGCCAACCTCAACTGCATCCCACTTGAAAATCTTTTTATCGGAGTATCCAAAAATTTTTCAACACCTGAAAAATCTACTATTTCATCAAACTTCTTTTTGATCTCTTTTTTGGTAAGACCCAGAATGGAACCATTCAGAAAAATATTTTCTCCACCCGTCAATTCAGGATGAAACCCTGTTCCTACTTCTAACAGACTTGCTACCCTACCTCTGCAAATGATTTTACCCTGCGTAGGTGGCGTGATTTTTGAAAGAATTTTCAGTAAAGTTGTTTTACCAGCCCCGTTCCTGCCAATGATTGCCAACGAATCACCTGGATAAACATCAAAATTTACATCTCTTAACGCCCAAAAATCTTTACCCTGCCTGACCCGTTGGATCTTTACCCCGTGATCCCGAGTACTCGGGAGTATTTCAGCGGGGTCTGTTTTATCCAACTGAGGTGGAATTTCGTTTATTCCATAGGGAGAATTGCTTTTATTTCTTTTTTTGAATACAGAGGTAATAGACTCTCTCAGACTTAAATAGGGTTGAAGCTCCTGGCCTATGCGAAACTTTTTTGATATTTGTTGTATTTCCAGGATAGGTTTCATAACATAAATTTGAAATGACTAAAATTTATGCCACTAAAACACTAAATCCCACAAAATTATTTAGTGGAATTTAGTGTTTTTGTGTTTTAGTGGCTATTTTTTTATTTTAGGCATTTTATATTTTAGGCATATCTCATACTATATCTGCAAAATATGCTTCTGTTTTACGAAAATATAACAGACCGGTTATAAACAATATGATCATAGATCCAACACTTATTAAAAACAGATCAGTATCCAATGGCCTGTTGATAATAGCAGATCTTAATAAATTGATGGCGCCTGTCATAGGATTCAAAGCAAAAATATATTGTAGTGTCCTTTCTTTTAAAATTGAAACAGGATAGATCACGGGTGTTAAAAAAAGCAGCAATTGAACCAAAAAGGGAATGACATATCTGAAGTCACGGTATTTTACATTTAGCGCTGCCAGCAAGCTGCCCAATCCAAAAGTGGTTATGATGGTTATCAATAAGCTGACAGGTAAAAATAAAGCTAATTTCATAATTGATACCTGGAATTGATAAAATAACAAAATGCCAATATAAACGATAAAAGCCATTAAAAAATCAAACAAAGCAACCAGGATGGAAGACACAGGGATGATCAAACGGGGGAAATAGATCTTCTTAATAATCTCAGCATTTGTAACCATGCTATTACCTGCACCTGAAAGACCTGTGGAAAAAACATTCCATAACAATAATCCGGAATAAACAAAAATCGGATAAGGAATACCATCTGAAGGGACTTTTAATAATCTGCCAAAAAATATTGAAAATACAATCATCATGATAAAAGGCTGCAACACAGCCCATGCAAACCCCAGCACTGTTTGCTTGTATTTAACCTTGATATCGCGCCAGGTGAAAAAGTAAAACAGCTCCCTGTAATCCCACAATTCTTTGAGATTAAGACTTAAACCTTTTTGAGGTTTTATTTCGTATTCAATGTTCATTTTAAAGAAGGAACGCAGATGACGCTGATCAATTATGATTCTCGGTGATTTTATATCTATTGCCATTAATTCAAAATCTGCGTTATCAGCGTTCCATTTTTTTAAAGTGATTAATTCCTTATTAATTTCTGATTAAATATTTTATTATCAAAATCATAATGCAATATGTATACCCCTTTCACCAGATATGTAACATCAATTATTAATTCATTATAACCCTTATTTATATTTTCAGGAATAAAATTTGTGATCTCTTTTCCTAAAATGTCAAAGAGTGAAATTATGATGTCTTCTTTATAGGGCAGTATAAAAGATATTTTCACCTGATCCTTAGCCGGATTTGGCCGGAGGGGTAAAACCGTGAAATCATCTACAAGCAGCGTACACAATTCACACTGGCGGTTGTTGCCCGGAATTTCATCTGTCTCATTATTAGGATTATCAGCTATTACGCAAAAGTAGGGAAGCTCGCTGGTCAGGCTTTTTAGTACCTGGGCTGCAAAATTGTAGTATAAAACTTCTCCTGCTTTTAAAGTACCTGTCCATTTTTCCTTCACAACTAATGATCCGCCTATTTCAAGGATCAGATCCAGGCTGTTTATTACCCTTGTTCCTGAATTTAATATCCTTGTTTCAATAGACAGGTAATCTCCATCTTCTGTATAACATACCCAGATTACCTGTGCATCCAGCACCGGGGGCATTACTTTAATTTCTTTAATAATTGTATCAGTACACCCGTAAATATTACAGGCAATAAGTATAACATTGTAAGTGTTTGTATCAGTGTATTGATGAGAGGGTGAAAAGCTGGTATCCTTACTACTATTATCTCCAAAATCCCATAAATAACATACAACATCAGCGGAGGATAGGTTCGTAAAATTAACATCTAAAGGAGGCGCTCCATATTGAGGTTCAAATTTAAAATTTGCATCTGGTATACCATGTATCAGTATAGTTTTTGAACTAGTATCAACACAACCCCGATTTGATACAGCTATTAATGTAACCTGAAACTGAAAGGTATTAGGAAACAGGAATGCCGGATTTTGTACTGTTGAGCTTCCTAATCCCGCAAAATCCCATTGCCACCCGGCAATTGAATCATAAATTACAATGCTGCTATCAAAAAATTGTACCGGTGCATTTACACAGTTTGTATCAGAATATCCAAAATCAACTTTTGGTTTATCATATACCAGTACAGGTTTAGTAACAGAAGGGCTGCAACCAGAATCATCTCTAACTGTCAGGGTTACATAAAAAATTCCTGTATCAGCAAATGGATGGATCGGGTTTTTTTGATATGAAACGCTGGTATCCCCAAAATCCCAAAAATAACCTGTACTATCAATTGGCGCTGAAAGAGTCGCATCAGTTGAATCAAAAAAGAAAATGGTATCAGAAATACATTTTGAGACAAATGTAAAATCAGGCACAGGTGATTGCAAAACGCTTAAACTATCACTGAACGTATCCATACAGCTATAATTGGTTGTCACTATTAATGTTACCACATAATCACCCC
Organism: Cytophagales bacterium; assembly: GCA_019456305.1. Lineage (NCBI taxonomy): Bacteria > Pseudomonadati > Bacteroidota > Cytophagia > Cytophagales > Cytophagales bacterium. Next base: position 25,532 of record VRUD01000034.1, read on the forward strand.
CTGCTGCATAGGTATGAGAAGGGTTTTGTAAAGTTGATGTATCGCTGTCTCCGAAATTCCATTTCCATCCAACAATATTACCATCTCCCGTATCACTTAGATCAAAAAATGTAACAGGAACATCTGAACATGGTAAAGTATCATAAAAATTTGCAATAGGCAGCGCTGCTATTTTTACCTGCTTTGTCAGGGTATTTTTACAGCCAATCGCATTTCTAACAGCAAGCGTAACAAAATAATCACCGGTAGTGTCATAATAATGAACAGGATTCATAGAATCAGAAGTAAAACTATCGCCAAAATCCCAGTACCAGGAAAAAAGGCCTGTGCCTGTTGTACTATCCAAAAAAATCACTGTATCACCTATACAGATATTTGTATATCCAAAATCAACGAAAGGTCCCCCAAGTACATTAATTGTATCTGAAGTACTTGTATCGCACCCACTGATGCCTGTTACCGTAAGGATAACAATATTAGTACCCGCTGAGTCAAATAAATAAACCGGGTCTTTAAGGGCAGATGTATCTCCACTACCAAATTCCCAATGCCAGGCTATGATTGTATCCAGGTTGTAAGTAGATGAATTTATAAATTGGATCGAATCATTTGAACAAATACTATCCGGATAGGTAAAATCAGGGAAGGGTTTGAGGTAAATTCTTATGGGTTTAATAATACTATCAAAACATCCATTAACATCCTGTAAAACTAATTTTACATCATATACACCTGTATCTCCATATTGATGTGTTGGGTTTTGAATTGCGGCTATTATTGAGTCACCAAAATTCCAGTACCATGAGTTAATATTTACGTTTGTAGTAGAGTCATAAAATAAAGTCGCCTCACCTTCGCATTGGTTATCTGAAACAAAATCAGGTTTCATAGCAGGCAACACAAAAATAGAATCAATATGAGAATTTACATCTCCACTATCATTATAAGCCAACAAAGAGATATGATATATACCGCCCTGATCATAAAAAATATTTGCAGGAATTGAATCTGTCGGGGTGGCTATATTGGCTGTACATGAATCCGGGAAAGTCAGTCTAAATAATTCATGACTTGTAGCATGAATACAAAAAGCCAACCATTCTGATTCTTGCTTAGCCATATTAAATCCAAATATATCATTTAAATCACTACTTAAGTTTAGGTCTAAAGCTTTAGGCTTATTGTTAGCCATAGTTGGGCCAAAATCAAGCCGAAATAACCCGTTAAACCTTGATTCAACAAAGGCGTAAAACTCACCATTATCTTTTACAATATGAACTTCGGTTGGGAAATTGACAGGTAATGTGAAATTAATTGGTAATAGACTATCAGTTATTTCAACAATTGTAGGTTTATTAAATAAAGTTTCACCAAATTCAAGTTTATAAATTTTATGATTACCAAATGACAAAACGATTCCATACCACTTATCACAATCTTTGATAACTGACAATCCCATAAGCGTAGAAGCATCAGAAATAATTGTATTATAAACCGTATCTGGTGAATTATTAATTGAATATCCAAAATTTACAGCAGTAATTTTTTTGGAAATACCCGAACTTGAAATAATTGCGATCAAGCTGTCATTATCCTGTACTAAAGTCATACCCCTTGGTACACTTAACGACCCTCCTAAATCTGTTAAATCAGTAGCTGCAGGACTGTTATTACTAAGCGAATTTCCAAAATCAAGCTTGATCAATTTGTGATTTAAAACATTAATCACTAAAGCATACCATATTGAATCTTCTTTAATAATTTCTATGTTTTTAGGACCAAATAAAAGCCCACCAGGGTTACCCAAAGGAACTAAGGTAGGATTATTATTTAAATTATTCCCAAAATCCAACCTAAATAACTTATTATTATCTCTACTGGATAAAAAACCAAACCAATTACTCCCGTCATAAACTGTGGTAATGGCATTAGGTTTGAGTGCTCCTGTGATGGTTGTTAAAGAATCAATGGATGGAGTATTTATCAAATCCCCCCCACAAAAATCCCATTCAAAGCTGGTGGCAGTGCTATCTGAGGTATTGATAATTGTCAAAATTTCCCCCGGGCAAACCGTATCAGGAATTATGAAACTGGCGGTAGGGCATTGAGCAAAAAGAAGCAGTGGCAATAGCAGTGGCAGTAGCAGTACTTTACGGATAGTAAATACGAGTGAAGAGAAAAAACAAAATTGTTTTTGTACCATGTATTATATAGGAATTTTCAATGTTTTAAATGACTTATATTCAAATCTATCCTTCCCCGACTTTGTCGGGGCAGGTGTGCTCTTATTCAACAGCTACTGGGCTCTGGGTACTGGATTCTGGGTTATTAAGTAATTCTTTCTGACAGTAATCACTCTACCAGTACCCAGCACCCAGTAACCAGCAACTAACTTATTAATTGTACTTCACTTGATATTAAGTGTAATTTATTTCATTAATCAATTATGAAGTTATGTTCTTACCATTTTTACGCAAATATTAAGCTAAAGTTGAGTAGAGACGTTGCATGCAACGTCTCTACTCAACTTTAGCTTTGAACGCTTCATACGTTGATCTTATGCCATTCTCTAATCCAATATGGTATTTCCAACCTAATGAGTTCATTCCGGAAACGTCTAATAACTTCCTGGGAGTTCCATCCGGTTTTGTGCTGTCAAACTTTAATTCACCTTCAAAGCCAACGATCTCTTTTATCAATAACGCCAGGTCTTTGATCGTAATATCTTCACCGGTACCAATATTTACTACCTCTGCTTTATCATAATTCAACATTAAAAAAACACAGGCATCAGCCAGGTCATCAACGTGTAAGAATTCTCTTTTAGGTTTCCCGGAACCCCAGATTTCCACACTTTGAGCATCATTTTCTTTTGCTTCATGGAACTTCCTGATCAAAGCCGGCAGCACGTGTGAATTTTTCAGGTCATAATTGTCCCCGGGGCCATACAGGTTGGTTGGCATTACACAAATAAAATTACAGCCATATTGCGAGCGATACGCCTGGCACATTTTAATGCCTGCAATCTTTGCTATGGCGTAAGGTTCATTGGTGGGTTCGAGCAGACCTGTTAAAAGGTATTCTTCCTTCAAAGGCTGCGGGGCTAATTTAGGATAGATGCAGGATGAGCCTAAAAAAAGGAGCTTTTTCACACCGGTTTTATATGCCTGGTGAATTATATTATTTTGGATGGTCAAGTTATCATAAATAAATTCAGCACGATACGTGTTATTCGCTAAAATTCCCCCAACTTTGGCTGCTGCCATAAAAACATATTCGGGTCGCTCACTTCCAAAAAATTTTCTAACCTCTTGCTGATCTCTCAGGTCTAATTCTTTTGAAGCCCGGTAAAGCAGGTTATCATAACCCTCTCCTTCCAATTTTCGCATGATGGAAGCGCCTACCATACCCGTGTGCCCGGCTATGTATATTTTGCTGGTTTTATTCATTTTTATTATCAATAAATCAACAAAAGTCATTTTTTAATACTTTTATTATGTTGCATACTTTAAATATAACTGTGCCGTTTGCTCCAGATGATGTGCAGCTATATTATATTTCTTTTTTTTAATTAAACCCTCTACCTCTTCAAAAAATTCATCCGCACGTTTTTGTAGAAATTCTCCCATTTTGTTTGGTTAGTTAGTTATTTGTTATTAGTCATGGTCATTGTTTTTGTCATTGTCTATTGTCTATTGTCAACTGTCTATTGTCAACTGTCAATTATTCATACTGCCCCACCACCCTATGCCCCCCTTCCAGCAAATATTTATCTTTACCGAAAAGTTCCAGATCAGATGCTACCATCTCTTTGATCAGTGATTTTAGGTTATATTTTAGCTGCCAGTTTAATTTTTGTCTTGCTTTGGAAGCATCTCCACGTAAAACATCAACTTCAGTAGGTCTGAAATAACGCTTGTCAACCTTCACTACTTCTTTACCAATTTTCAATTCGTATTCAGGAGTGCTGCAAGATCTAACCCTGCCAACTTCATTTTCACCCTTGCCTGAAAATTCCAGCTCAACACCCACTTCATTGAAAGCCATGATAACAAAGTCTCTGACTTTGGTTGCTACTCCTGTTGCTATTACAAAATCTTCAGGCTTGTCTTGTTGCAGCATAAGCCACATTGCCTCCACATAATCCTTTGCATGGCCCCAATCCCTTTGAGCATCCAGGTTGCCTAAAAATGTCCTTTCCTGCAAGCCAAGAGCAATCCTGGCAACCGCCCTTGTAATTTTACGGGTAACAAAAGTTTCACCTCTCAATGGTGATTCATGGTTAAACAAAATCCCATTTACGGCAAACATATTGTATGCCTCACGGTAATTTACAGTGATCCAATAGGCATATATCTTTGCGGCAGCATAAGGTGACCTGGGATAAAAGGGCGTTTTTTCAGACTGGGGAATTTCCTGTGCAAGGCCGTAAAGCTCAGAAGAAGACGCCTGGTATATTCTGCATTTTTTAGTTAAACCAAGAAGTCTGACAGCTTCCAGGATCCTGAGTGTTCCTAATCCGTCTACGTTTGCAGTATATTCAGGGGTTTCAAAGCTTACCTTTACATGAGACATAGCTCCTAAATTATATATCTCGTCAGGCTGAACTTCCTGAATTATCCTGATAATATTGGTAGAATCTGTCAGATCTCCATAATGCAGCTTGAACTTTACGTCCTTCTCATGCGGATCCTGGTATAAATGGTCTATCCTGACGGTATTAAATAATGAACTTCGCCTCTTAATACCATGAACCTCATAACCTTTATGCAGCAAAAATTCGGCTAAATAAGCGCCATCTTGCCCGGTTATTCCTGTAATTAATGCTTTTTTCATATTTATGAAATATTTCTATATTTTTGTAAAGTTAAAAAAAAATTAGTTATGAACATCTTTAGTCAAAAATCACGTATTAAAATTTTACTATTCATCGTTGCGTTAATCATTGGCGGAGCTTCTTTGTATTACACCAATATGCTGGTTAATAAACTCGCCCTTCGGGAGCAAAAGCTGATCGATCTTTATGCAAATGGGTTGCGGTTTTTAGTAAATTCTGAAAATACCGACAACCTTACATTTTTGTTTAACGAGATCATTGAAGCAAATCATTCCATTCCGGTTATATTAACTGATTCTAATGAGGTACTGATCGACCACCGGAATATCAGGTTTCCAAAAAAATATAAAAAAAAAGAACAATATTTACAAAAAGAATTGGCAATAATGAAAACGCAGCATCAGCCCATTATTGTAAATATTGGTCCGGACTTAAAAAACTACATCTATTATAAAAATTCATACCTGTTATCACAGTTAAAATATTACCCTTACGTACAACTTACGGTAATCACTATTTTTGGATTTTTGGCCTATTTAGCCTTTAGCTATTCACGTAAAGCAGAGCAGAACCGTGTTTGGGTAGGTTTGGCAAAGGAAACAGCTCATCAACTCGGTACTCCTATCTCTTCGTTAATGGCATGGATAACGCTTTTTAAAAATAATCCTCAATATAAAAAAGAGAAATTGATAGGTGAATTTGAAAACGATGTTAAAAGACTCGAAATGATAACGGCTCGGTTCTCCCAGATCGGCTCAACCCCTGCTTTAAAGGATGAAAATATTCACAATACTATAAAAAAAATAATCAATTATTTACAAAACAGATCCTCCAGCAAACTAACGTTCAATGTGTATTCTGAATTAGAAGAACAGGCTACCGCAAAAATAAATACCTATCTGTTTGAGTGGGTAATTGAGAATATTTGCAAGAATGCCATGGATGCTATGGACGGTGAAGGAGAAATTAAAATACTAATTAATTCACTCAATTATAAAAAGATTTCAATAGATATCAGCGACAGTGGAAAAGGGATACCCGGTACAAAATTAAAAAAGGTTTTTCAGCCCGGCTATACCACAAAACCAAGGGGTTGGGGACTCGGACTTACTTTAACAAAGCGCATCATTGAAAACTATCACAGCGGTAAAATATTTGTAAAAAGATCTGAATTAAATAAAGGAACTACTTTCAGGATTATATTAAATAGATAATGTTTTTATTCATCATTTACTAACTAATAACTTTTTTTGTTCATCATACTAACCTTCCCCTGTAGTTGTGACGCAGCATCAATTTTAAATACGCCATTAGTTACAATTTCTTCACCTTCTTCCAATCCTTCTTTCACTACATAGTAATCGCCTGTATCCTCACCCAGAACAATTTCCCTGTATCGAAATGTTGGTTTTGCTTTTTGAGGGTCTTTGATATAAACAACGGCACGTTTTCCCGTCCACAGCACGGCTGATTTAGGAACGATCAATGCACTATCAACACCATGCAGGCTGGTTTTAAGCAAACCTCTTGCAAACATGCCGGGTTTTAAAAGTTCCTTCGGGTTATTCAATTCTGTTCTTAGAAGCGCTACCCTTGTTTCCGGGTTTATTACCGGGTCAATAAAAGTAATCTTACCGGTAAATGATCTGCCGGGTAAAGATTGAATGGTAAACGCTACCTTGTCACCCGGTTTAACCCAGGGAATATCGCTTTCATACGCATCAAACATTACCCAGATATGCCGTAGATCAACTATTTCAAAAAGAGGATCGCCTTCTTTCAGAAGTTCTCCCAAAGTAATATGCCTTATGGTAACCGTACCTGTTAATGGAGATAAAATCTCAAAATAGAACTGTGGTTCACCATTATTTTCAATATCATCAATTTGTTTTTCACTTAGATCCCAGAGCTTAAGTTTATTCCTAACTGCGACATAAAATTGGGGATTGGAGTCTTTATATTTAATGGCTTCAAACAATTCTTTCTGGGAGGTAACCAATTCCGGGGAATAGATTGTTGCCAATGCCCGGCCTTTTGATACCCTTTGCCCTGTAAAATTCACGCTCAACTTTTCAATCCTGCCAGGGAAACGGGCTGTCAATTTTGAGATCTTTCGTTCATCTACCTTTACTTTTCCGGAGAAATATATCTCTTTGAACGGTATCGTTTTTTTTACTATCGTGGTCTGAACTTCCGCAATCTTCATCGCGGTTTCGGTCATCTGAAGATGCACAGTCGAATCTTCTTCCGAATCTCCCCCTAATGGCACCAGATCCATGCCACAAATAGGGCATTGGCCTGGTTTATCCTGTTTTATCTGCGGATGCATGGAACAGGTCCAGTTTGACGTTTGATGGGTAGAGACCTGATTGGCATTTTCGGCTTTATTAGCCGTTCTGCCAAAGATCAGCCATCCCAAAAATATTCCTGTCAAAATCAGGATAATACTGTATTTGATGTCTTTTTTACTGAGATCTAATTTTAGTTTCATGATCAATTATTTTTAATGAAATATTATTTAAAATACAAAATCTAATATTCAATATTCCATAATTCCATTATTCCATCATTTACCCTGCCATATAAATATCGCGCTACAACGCGTTACTTCCCCATTAAATAATCCAAATAAGCAACGGCTGTATTCTGGTCAGCCCGGGCTTTTTCCAATTCCAATGTATATTTTAATGCCTTTTTTTCCATGCGAAGCACTTCTTCAAAATCTTTTTCAGCCGTAGTATAACCTGCTACCAATATATCTAATGCCTGATTTGCAAGAATGAGCAATTGGCTGTATAATCTTACTCTCCTTTTCCCGTCTAAATAGTCTCTGTACCCATTTTCAAGCCAGGTTTCCAATTGATTGGATGTATTTTCTTTTTCAAATTGAACAGCTTCCTTTTGCAACGATGCCTCCTTTATCATTGCTTTGTATTTATTACGGTATAAAGGTATCCTCACACCAACCTGGGGCAGTATAATAGCATCTTTGCCATTACCGGCCACTTCCATACCGGTTCGTTCACTGATGCTTAAATAGCTCATTCCTATCATAAATGAAGGCATTCCCTGTTTTCGCGCTGCGTCCACCTTATTGTCCCAAGACAGCAATTCGTGCTCTAACTTTAGCAGCTCGGGGTTTTGAGCGATAATGGAATTAAGTATTATTTTTTTGTCCGTCTCAACACTATCAAGCCACAATGTATCAGGTAATAGTAGTTCCGGTTCTGAATTAAGCAATTTTTTAAACTGAGTTTTTAAGGGCAATTCACTATCTTTCAGGTATGCCAATTGGTTTTCCAATTCTTCCAGATCCATTTCCACCCTTAAAACATCAACCATTCCTGCTTTACCCGATTCGAATTTGATGATGGCAAGCGCCTTAAAGGATGACAGGAGATCAAGGGTTTTTCGTGTAATACGTATTGCCTGATCCAAAACATACAGGTTATAGTAAGTGCTTTTTACATTAAAGAACAAGCGGTGTTTTGCATCTTCAAATACTTCAAGACTGGCTTTTGCCATTTGGGAAGCAGCCTCTTCCTGTACATTCAGTGTCCCAAACCATGGAAACATTTGTGATGCAGATAGTTTTGCCCGCTGCGCACCAACCCGTGTCTCAACCGGGCTGACGAAATACCCAAAAGCGATTTGCGGATCGGGCAAAGCTCCTGCCTGCGGCACTTTTTCCAGATCAGCCATATACCGGTTAAATAATGACTTTAATTCAGGATTGTTTTCGGCCGCTTCTTTTAAATAGTTGCTCAGGAAGTCCTGAGAGTGGCATATCCGGGCAAAAATTAAAATCAATATCAACAGCAGTGCAGACTGTTTGATTATATTAATATTTGACTTCATTATAGTTATTGGTTATTGCGATTTTAACAAAGAAATAAGGATATAAGGAAATAGGGAAATAAGAGAAACCATATACAGAATTATACCTTTATTTCCTCTATTCCCTCTATTTCCTTTATCCCTCTCTAATGTTGATGCTCACCTTCGCTGTGTTCCTCTACTTTTGCCAATTCCATCTTACACACCGGGCAAGTTCCTTTCTCTTCATAGGTTTTATCACCTTCACATTTCATCGGGCACTGATAAGCCACCTGTTCGTGAACTTCACCTTCGTGATGTTCGTGTGTTGCATCTCCTTTATGTTGCTGCTCGCATCCCGAGATCAACATAGCAGCAAGTGCAAAAGCACCTGCTGTTCCTAAAATTAACATTGTCTTTTTCATAATTGAAAAAAAATTAAATTCCTTCAGTTCCGCTGTTGCCCAGCCTTCAGTTTGCTGTCGCCCAGTTTTATAAAAGTTTATTAATTACAATCATTGTTCAGAAAAATTAATTTGAGACAACAATTTTCTTCCCATATAAAAAAAATAAACTTTACACTTTTTACTTTTTACTTTTTACTTTCACCTTCCCTTCCTGCCACATGCAATACAACACCGGCACCACAAACATTGTCATTACCTGGATAAGCATTCCTCCAAAAGTGGGAATTGCCATTGGCACCATAATGTCTGAGCCCTTGCCCGTTGATGACAGAATCGGTATCAGGGCAATGACAGCACAGGAAGCAGTCATCATTGCGGGCCTTACTCTTTTGATACCGGCATGTAAAACGGCTTCTCTCACATCAACAACAGTAGCTGGTTTTTCTTTTTTAAATACCTGCATGATATAAGTACCCATAATTACACCATCATCTGTGGCTATGCCAAAGAGGGCAATGAAACCCACCCACACAGCTACACTTAAATTGATGGTATGCATTTGAAAGAGATCACGCATACCCATACCTGCGATATCAAAATTCATGAACCATCCCTGTCCGTAAAGCCATATCATTATAAAGCCACCGGCAAAGGCGACAAAAATGCCGGAAAAGACCAGAGAAGCGGTGGTAACCGACCTGAACTGAAAGTATAATATCAGGAATATTACCATCAGGCATATCGGTACTACAATAGTTAGGCGCTTGGTTGCCCTGATCTGGTTCTCGTAATTGCCGGTAAACTTATATTTCACCCCGGCAGGCACCACAAATTCTCCTGACTCTATTTTTGTATTGATAAACCGTTGGGATTCTTCTACCACATCCACCTCCGCATGACCTTCTTTTTTATCAAATATCACATACCCGACAAGAAAAGTATCTTCACTTTTTATCTGTTGCGGGCCTTTTACATATGTTATTTTTGCCAATTCACCCAGAGGAACCTGAGCACCTATAGGGGTAGGTATCAGCACTTTTTTCAAGTCATCAGGATTATCTCTGAATTCACGTGCATAGCGAACTCTTATGGGAAACCGTTCTCTTCCTTCTACTGTTGTCGTTAGTTTTATACCTCCGATGCTTACTTCAATAGAATGTTGAATGTCTTTAATTGTGAGGCCATAGCGGGCAATGGCATCTCTGTCAATGTCAATTTCCAGGTACGGCTTGCCTACTACCCGGTCTGCAAAAACAGAAGCCGGTTCAATACCAGGCACTTTCTGTAATATTTTTTCCAGGTCCAATCCAACCTGTTCAATCGTTTCCAAATCGGGTCCGTACACCTTGATACCAATTGGCGCCCGCATACCTGTTGCAAGCATGATGAGGCGGGTTTGTATGGGTTGAAGTTTGGGAGCAGAGGTAAGCCCCGGTATTTTGGCGGTTTTGAGAATTTCTTCCCAAATGTTGTGTGGTGATTGAATATGCTCTCTCCACTGCCTGAAATATTTTCCGTTTTCGTCACGGGTCAACTGTTCTTCATCGATCAGCCGGAAGCCATCAGTGTTTGGGTTATGCTTTTCACCGTTTTGCATGAGATACGCTCCATCATCATCAACTTTGAACCGCATCCTGTGTCCGTTTTCATCAACTATATACTCGGATTTATAATTAATGACATTTTCAAACATTGAGATAGGAGCAGGATCGAGAGCGGATTTCACTCTTCCCCATTTACCCACAACCATTTCTACTTCGGGAATTGAGCCTACACGCTGGTCTAATTTCCGAATAACTTCAATGTTCTCTTCTATCCCTGAATGTGGCATTGTGGTTGGCATCAACAGGTATGAACCCTCATCCAGGGTCGGCATGAATTCTTTTCCCGCCCCAGGGAACAATTTGTTCATCGCCTGCCAACCGCTCGTTTGGCGAACATTCATTCCTATCTTTTCGGAACCATTGGCAATAAAACCGAAAATACTATCAAACCCCAGCCAGCCCATCATACCAAAGAGAATAACTATAACAGGAATGCTTAAAAACTTCCCCTTATTGTCTAAACACCATCTCAGGATATGGGAATAATAATGTACAATTGTCATCAATGTTCCCAGAACCACAGTTACAATTCCCGAAACAAATAAAAAGTTGACAAACGTGCTGTTTGCCGCACCGAGAGGCATCCATGCAACGGTTAAGAAATAGATAATAATAACCAGGGTAATGGCAATATTGATGATGTTGGCGTATTTTTTTTTATTTTCCGGCCAGTAATTTTCCAGGAAATTATTCACCCCATAAGCCACTAAAGCAAACGCTATGGCGCTCTGATAGCCAATTGATAAGATAAGCCCCAGTCCAATCAGGGAAAAATTCCAGATCCTTTTTGTGTGTTTTTTATCAAATCGTATGGAAAACAATACGTGGGCAAGAGCAGGAATAACTATAATTCCTATTACCAAAGATGACAGAAGTGCAAATGTTTTGGTAAATGCCAGTGGTTTGAACAGCTTGCCTTCGGCCGCCTGCATCGCAAAAACAGGCAGAAAGCTGACAATAGTGGTGGCAAGGGCGGTTATGATAGCTGAGGCAACTTCAATTGTTGCAGTGTAGATCACTTCAAGCAATGCCTTTCCCTTCACGCCCTTGTTTTCCGTCACTTCAAGGTGCCGGACAATGTTTTCCGTGAAAATAATTCCCACGTCCACCATTACGCCAATTGCAATGGCAATGCCTGAAAGCGCCACGATGTTGGCATCCACCCCAAATTGTCTCATCGTAATAAATGTCATAAGAACACCAATGGGCAGCAAGCTTGAAATCATAATAGATGCCCTGAGATTCAACACCAGTATAATTACTACAATGATGCTGATGAGTATTTCATGTTCCAGCCCTTCTTCTAATGTGCCGAGTGTTTCTTTAATCAAACCTGTTCTGTCATAAAAAGGAACTATTGTTACTTTGGATATAGTTCCGTTTGCAAGCTTTTTACTCGGTAATCCAGGCGCTATTTCCTTTATCTTTTCCTTTACATTATTAATTACTTCCAGCGGATTGGCACCATAACGGGCAACTACCACTGCACCGGTTGCTTCCGCACCATCTTTATCCAAACCACCCCTTCTCGTTTCCGGTCCAAAATTCACCCTGGCAACATCCTTGATGCGAATGGGGGTATTGTCATTTACAGCGACAACCGATTTTTCAAGGTCTTCAATACTTTTTATATACCCAAGCCCTCTTACTAAGTATTCTACACGGTTATACTCCATTGTGCGGGCGCCTACATCCAGATTACTTTTTCTCACTGCCTGCATAATTTGAGCTACATTCACATTGTGCGCCTTCATTGCATCGGGGTCAATGTCCACCTGGTATTCCTTCACGAACCCACCAATTGGAGCAACTTCTGCCACCCCTTTGGCTGAAGCCAGGGAGTAACCCACATAAAAATCCTGTATCGTTCTTAATTCGTGCGGGTCCCAGCCGCCTGTCGGTTTGCCTGTTTTCGGGTTTCTGCCTTCTAATGTGTACCAGAATATTTGTCCAAGTGCAGTAGCATCCGGTCCCAGTGCAGGTCGAACGTCCTTTGGGAAAGTACCCGATGGAAGTGAATTGAGCTTTTCCAATATTCTCGTCCTGCTCCAGTAAAATTCTATATCATCATCAAAAATGAGGTAGATACTGGAAAGTCCGAAAATGGAACTGGACCTGACGGTTTTAACACCGGGAATTCCCAACAAAGCAGTTGTTAAAGGATAGCTGATCTGGTCTTCAATGTCCTGCGGTGACCTGCCCATCCATTCGGTAAAAACGATTTGCTGGTTGTCACCAATATCAGGTATAGCATCTACCGGCACAGGGTTTCTTGGGAACCACTCCATCCTCCAGTTGAATGGAGCAGTTGCAATACCCCAACCGATAAAGGTCAGTAATATTAGTACGGTTACTAATTTGTTTTCTAAAAAGAATCTGATGATCTTGTTCAACATAGCATTTTATTATTTCAGATTTCGAATTTGTAATTCGAAATGTCAATTATATCGGCAATCCTTCACTCTGAATTTATGATTTCGGTATTTGTAGTATTGGATTTGCAATTAAATCCGCAATCAATCCCTAGTACTCGGGACGAAATCCGCAATTCCTAAAAAAATGCTATACTGTTATAAAAGGAAAGATTGAAAAAGAACAGGTATGTCCAGTTCGATCAGAGGAGGTTTGTAATGAAGGTATTTAGCTTTGCAAGTCGATGTGGAGGCAAAAAGGTTATTTAAAACGATATGTTTTATAAAAGTGAAAACAAAATTTGGAGCGGTCTCAAAAGATACTTTTGCAAGATTGAAGGTTTCATCTAGTTGGTAGTATTCAGATTCATTATGACAGCAACCGGCTGGCATATTCGTTTCATCACAGCAAGATTCAGGTTCTTCTGTACTAAAAAACTGCGTAGCCACAAAACGCCCGCCACAAAAATGCTTGTTGATAGAAAAGCCTGTGGTGGATATGAGAAGAATAAAAGAGAGTAATATGGAAGTTACCTTTTTCACTTTACAGACAATAATATTTAGTATGACTGCTTACGTAGTTTCTTTCTTCTTTCTGGAAAAAAGATAACCAACAAAAAAAAGAACAATTGTAAGGCAGGCTAAAAATATTTCTAATGCTGTCATGTTTTACTCCTTATCTATTTTAATTGCCCAAAAAAATGAACAAATAGCAAATATAATACCAAAAATAAATTCTCTTGTACTTATTAAGTCAGTACTGAAAAATCCGATTCCAAATCCGGCAAGAACAATACTGCCAATATTAATAAAAATTTTAGCAAGATTTTCTCTCTGTTTTTTTGAAAATTCCAAAATTAATATGAAAATTCTCTATGAATAAGGTCTTAACGTAATAATGACGGTTTTAGTTTCTTTTTTTTAAAAAAAAAGCTATTTTTTTTTGACCCTTAAATAAAAATTGGTATCTTTGACTCAAATTTTAAAAACGATGGAACCAATAATTACCTTTGTAACGTTAGTAGCCGGAGTAGTTACTATTATATGGTTTATCAGGGACGTACGAAGACAAAACAGCAAGGAACTGAAAAATCAAAGTGAATTATTGAAAATTCATAGTGAATTATTGAAAAATCAAACTGAGATACTGTTTAAAATACAAAAAAGTCTTGAAGTACAGACTAAAATCCTGGCAAAAATCGAGGCGAAATAAACCCCCTAAGTTTTTTTTTACAACTTAACTTATCTCATCAAAACAATTTTCTTAATGAATATTTCCTGCGGAGTTTTAACCTTTACATAATATATGCCGGTTGGCCGACCGGAAAAATCTACCTTAAATAATTCATTTGCAATTTTCTGCTGTGGGATTTTGTAAATTAAATTACCTGTCAAATTATAAATTGCGACCTCTGTTTCCTGTTGATCAGTGAATGAAAATTCAATGATCAATTCATCTTTGGCAGGGTTGGGGTAGATTTTTAATTGATCATTGACCAATGTATAATGGCGAACACCAGTAGGCAAAAGCCGGTTTGATACATTTGACCTGGCAGAATTGTAGATTAGTACCTTACTCAGATTTGGATCACAGCTCGCAGGATGCTTTACAACAACCCGGTAAGAGAGGTTTGCAGGGGGTGGTGAAAAGTCTGTACGTGAGGTCAGCGTACTTGCAATTGAATCTATCTCCACCCAGCCGGTTGACGTTGTATACCTGTGAATATAATAGGTGAGAAACCCAAAACCCTCATAATGATCCCATATCAAATTAATAACCCCGCCTAATCCTTCATTGATGGTGAGGTGCATGGTTTTGTGTAACTGACTTTTTTCTGACTCATTACCACAGGAATCTACTACTGATATCCTATACCTGTACGCCTGCTGAAGCGGGTTTGACAATGTGTCTGTAAATACGCTTACACTGTCAACAGGAACGTTTCCTATCAAATAATAGGTGCCGGCTTGTGAACTCTCCCTGTAAATATTGTATGATTGCACGCCCTGTGTCTGCAGCTTCTCCCATACTACAAGGTTGCTGCCCGTGGCGCTATCAACCGTAACAAGGCATATTGAAGCATCTGTTGCAGGCACCCCTGATATGTGAGCGCTTTCAGTTGCGATACAGCCGTTCGTAGTATCGGTTACTGTCACACTATAAGTTCCTGACGATACGCCAACAAGGTCCTGTGTAGAAGAGTTGTTTGACCACAGGTAAGTATAATCTCCCGAACCTCCTGTTAAAGTTATGTATATTGAACCCAGATCAGCTCCGCAGCCCCCGTCTATGATTGAATCTATTGTGATGGTAGCTCCGCCAATATCGCTTACTGCTGCTGTGGCTGAATCGGTACAGTTGTTTGCATCTGACACTGAAACAGTATAAACTCCGGCTGTTAAGCTGTCTTCAGTAGAATCTGTTCCGCCTGTACCCCATTGGTATATGTATGGGCTAACTCCTCCGCTTATGCTTACCGTTGCGCTGCCTGTGTTATTTCCGCAATTTGCATCAGTGGTAGTTACTGTAAATAAGAAAGGATCGGGCTGAGTGAGGGTAACGCTTTTATTGGCAATGCAACCTGTAGAATCTGTAACCGTCAGTTCATAGGGCCCGGCAACCAAACCTGTGATAACCTGTCCGGTGCTTCCGTTTGACCACTGGTAAGTAAAAGGCGCTGTTCCGCCTGATACACTCACAGCAATTGAACCATCTGAACCACCATTACAGGTAATATCATTTGCTGCCACCACCGTGATAACTGGCCCGTTATTGTCGCTGATGATGGCGATCTCAAAGTTTGAGCAACCATTGTCGTCTGTAACGGTTACAACATAAATACCTGAAGCCAGGCTGTCTGCATCGGGCAGCGTATCTCCGCTTGACCAGGAATAAGTATAAGGAAGGGTGCCAAAAGTAACAGCGACTGATGCGCTGCCATCTGAATTGCCGCAAGTGGCATCTGTTGGAGTGATGGCCAGGATCATTTCAGGGGTTGAAATAACAGTGACCGTTGCTATTTCTAAACAGCCGATAGAATCGGTTACAGCCACATTATAAGTGCCTGCACACAGGTTTGTTGCAGTGGCAGTAGTCTGTGATGAAGGGTCGTCCCATAAATAGCTGTAAGGTTCGGTACCTCCGAAGCCTATTCCAGTTGCTGTGCCATTGCATACGGCAATACAGGAGGCATTTGTGTTGGCTGTGCCGATGGTTAGGATATATAAAGTTGAAATGGTAACGCTGCCGGTGGCGGTGCAGCCGTTAGAATCGGTTATTGTCACTGAATATGTGCCTGCGCATAGATTTGGAAATGTTTGTGTAACGGGCATTGATGGGTCGTCCCACAGGTAAGTGTAAGGTGGGGTGCCTCCTGAAACAATTGCGGTTGCAGCGCCATCACACACGCCATTGCATGTGGCGTTGGTGACAGTAAATGAAACTGAAAGCGAATCGGGCTCTGTGATGCTTATGGTATCTGAAACGTTACAGCCTAAGCTGTCGGTAACGGATACCCAATAACTACCTGCTGCAAGCCCTGATATTGAATCTGTGGTATCTCCGGTTGACCAGAGGTAAGTGTAAGGCGTTGTGCCACCTGTTGCTGTAACCGTTGCTGTGCCGTTATTGCTACCGCAAGTGGCAGGTACAATAGTAACAGAATCGGTAATGGCTGTCAATACCGTTAAATTAGTTGTAACAATACTATCGCAACTGTTAACCGCTGTTAATGTATCAGTGTAAGTTGCGCTCACGGTGTAAGTGTTTGTTCCAACGGTTACGCTTTCTCCTGCGCACACGGTGGGCGATTGTGAAAATGTGTTTGCAGGCAGTACAGTTAAATTAGTTGTTACCGTACTGTCGCACCCATTGACTAATGAAGTTAAGGTATCAATATAGGTATTGCTCACGGTGTAAGTGTTTGTTCCAACGGTTACGCTTTGCCCTGCGCACACGGTGGGCGATTGTGAAAATGTGTTTGCAGGCAGCACAGTTAAATTAGTTGTTACCGTACTGTCGCACCCATTGACTAATGAAGTTAAGGTATCAATATAGGTATTGCTCAC
>VRUD01000034.1:42774-43328 GCA_019456305.1 Cytophagales bacterium
GGTGTAAGTGTTTGTTCCAACGGTTACGCTTTGTCCTGCACACACAACAGGAGATTGTGAAAAAGTGTTTGCAGGAAGCACAGTTAAGTTAGTTGTAACAATACTATCGCAACTGTTTACTGCTGTTAATGTATCGGTATAAGTTCCGCTCACGGTGTAAGTGTTTGTTCCAACGGTTATGCTTTGTCCTGAGCAAAGGGTGGGTGATTGTGAGAATGTGTTGGCAGGCAGCACAGTTAAATTAGTTGTTACTATGCTGTCGCAACCTTGAAAGGAAGTTAATGTATCGGTATAAGTACCGCTTACGGTATAAGTGTTTGTTCCAACGGTTACGCTTTGCCCAGCGCAAAGGGTGGGTGATTGTGAAAATGTAACTGCGGCACAATACTGATATTTGAATACTATTCCAACATTTGCAGAACCGCCAACTGATGTCGTTCCATAAACAAAGCCACTGTCAGAAATAAGAGAGCCTCTAGGATAACTTCCGTTTGTTGCGCCTGCGAAGTCAAGGAGTTTGGCATAGCCGGTTCCATCGGGCATTATTTTAAAGA
>VRUD01000035.1 GCA_019456305.1 Cytophagales bacterium
AAAAAAGGCAATAAAGTAGCTGTAGATGGCAAGCTTATTAACCGGAATTATGAAGATAAGGAAGGCATTAAGCGCTATGTCACTGAAATATTAGTGAATGAATTTTTGATGCTGACACCAAAAGATCAACCTGTCAGTTAAAAATAATATTCATTGTATCTCAACAGTTATGTTGAGTAAAAAGGGGGATTGGTAGAGACGTTGCAATGCAACGTCTCTACCAATCCCCCTTATTTTTGTGCGTTTTGTTTTTATGGTTTACTATTAAATTCAATGCGCTTCCAGCCAATTCTCCCCAACACCAACATCTACGACTACCGGCACTTTAATAGCAATAGCATTTTTCATAAAATCCGGCACTTTTTCCTTTACTGCATCCAGTTCATCCTTACGCACATCAAAAACAAGTTCGTCATGCACCTGCAGGATCATTTTTGTTTCAAGCTTTTCTTTTTTCAGCCAGTTATGAATATTGATCATTGCTACCTTGATCATATCGGCAGCGCTGCCCTGTATGGGAGCATTGATGGCATTTCGCTCGGCATAGCCTCGCAGGGTCATGTTTCTTGAATTGATGTCGCGCAAATACCTTCTTCTGCCAAGTATGGTCTCTACAAATTCATTTTCCCGGGCTTTGTTAATGATATCATCCATATACCTTTTAATAGCCGGGAATTCTGCAAAATAGGAATCAATAATTTCAGCAGCTTCCTTACGCTGAATATGAAGCCTTTGCGATAATCCAAAAGGAGATATACCATAAATGATCCCGAAATTCACCATTTTGGCTTTCCTGCGCATCTCATCATTGACATCATCCGTTCCTACTCCAAAGACCTTGCTGGCAGTTGTAGCGTGGATATCAACTCCATCCCTGAATGCTTCTATCATGCTTTCATCTTTGCTAAAGGAAGCCATAATGCGAAGCTCTATTTGGGAATAATCTGCCGATAATAAAACGTATTTGTCATTTTTAGATATAAATGCTTTTCTTATCTCCCTGCCCTTTGCCGTTCTTATTGGGATATTCTGCAGATTTGGGTTTTGAGAGCTTAATCGTCCCGTAGAGGCTACTGCCTGGTTAAAAGAGGTGTGCACCCTGTTATCTTTTTTGCTTATCAACTCCGGCAAAGCGTCAACGTAAGTAGATTTGAGTTTCTGTACTTCACGGTAATCCAGTATCTTTCTTACGATCTCATGTTTATCAGCCAATTTGGAGAGTACATCTTCAGCCGTAGCATACTGGCCGGTTTTGGTCTTTTTTGGTTTTTCATCTATTTTAAGCTTTTCAAATAAGATCGTGCCTAATTGTTTTGGAGAATCAATGTTAAATTCTGTACCAGCGTCATCAAGTATGCTTTGTTTTAAAACACTGCTTTCCTTTGCAAGCAGCCTGGAATATTTACTTAGAGCGCCAGGGTCAATATTCACACCTGCCCTTTCTATATCGGCTAATACATGGATAAGGGGAAGCTCCACTTCATTGAATAACTTTTGTAGTTTTTTTTCTTTTATTAAAGGTGCAAAAATATTTTTAAGTTTAAGCGTAATATCAGCATCTTCACCGGCATATTCCACCACTTTTTCAACCGGGATATCTCGCATATTGCCCTGCTCCTTTCCTTTTTTGCCAATAAGTGTGTCGATAGAAACGGGCGTATAATCTAAGTAACTTTCGGCAAGGGCATTCATATTATGACGCATGTCTGGCTCAAGCAGGTAATGAGCAAGCATGGTGTCAAACAAAGGGCTCTTTACCTCAATGTCATAATTTTTCAAAACCAGGATATCGTATTTTATGTTCTGGCCTATTTTAACGATTTGCTCATTTTCCAGGACACCTTTAAATTCATTCGCAATGTTTTTGGCTTCTTTGTCATTTTTTGGAACAGGCACATAATAAGCTTCCCCCTTTTTGTAAGAAAATGCCAATCCTACCAGTTTGGCATCCATTGTATCAATAGCTGTAGTTTCCGTATCAAAGCAAAATTCTTTTTGTTTTTCAAGGTCTTTGATAAGCTTTTTCCTCAATTCAGGCGTGTCTGCAAGGTGATAATGATGAGTAGTTGTATCAATATTAACTTTAGTGATTGATTGTTGATTTTCAGGAATTTTGTTCTTCTTTTGATCATTTTCACGAGACAAATTTCGTGCTGCAGTTTCACCAAACAAACTCATTTGGTCAGAAGAAGCAGAGGTGGTTTTTTCTTCTCCATCTCCAAATAGTCTTTTCTTTATGGTCCGAAACTCCAGTTCGTCAAGCAAGGCTATAAGAGCGTCATTATCTGGGCCTTTATAGAGGAGCTTTTCTTCATCAAAATCAAGGGGTACCCCGGTATCGATCGTTGCTAATTGTTTGGAAAGCAAACCTTGTTCTGAAAACTCAACGACCCTCTCCTTTAGCTTGCCTTCTAATTGGTCAGCATTTTCAATCAGGTTTTCAACAGAGCCGAATTCTTCAATAAGTTTTTTGGCAGTTTTTTCTCCAACACCCGGTATCCCCGGAATATTATCCACCTTATCTCCCTGCAATCCCAGGATGTCTATAACCTGGTCAATTGACCTGATCTCCCATTTTTCCAATACTTTTTTTTTGTCGAGGATGTCTACCCCATTTCCCATGTAGGCCGGCTTATAAAGGTAAATGTTATCACTGACAAGCTGGCAGAAATCCTTATCAGTGCTCATCATATAAACCTGGAGGTCAGCTTCAGCAGCTTTTTTTGCAAATGTTCCTATGATATCATCCGCTTCATAACCATCTTTTTCCAGGACAGGAATATTGAACGCGTCAATGAATCTCTTTATGTAGGGAATGGCAGTGACAATATCTTCGGGGGTTTCCTGTCTTTCTGCCTTATATTCTTTGTATGCTTTGTGCCTGAATGTAGGTGCAGATGTATCAAAAGCGACAGCAATGTGGGTAGGTTTTTCTTTATTGATGATTTCAAGCAAAGCATTGGCAAACCCTAACACGGCACTGGTATTGAGGCCCTTTGAATTGATGCGCGGGTTTTTACTGAATGCAAAATGAGCACGGTATATGAGCGCCATGGCATCGAGGAGGAAGATTTTTTGTGCAGGCATTATGAATAGTAATTATACAAATACAACCAAAGTTAATATATATTACCCATTCTGCAAAATCTGACTAATTAAAGAGAATTGAATAAAAAATGTAATATATTTGGCTGTGGAAAATAAAAACATAAAAAATGTTTCAATCTTGCAAATTTTTCAAGATAACAACAACAAACCTGTGCCTATATGGTAGTTACAGGCAAGCGTAAAAAAGACAGTGCAACCCTGACAGTGACGACTGAAAAACGGAGACTTTGCAACTTGACAATTTAAGCAGACTGACTTGAAGCGTTCTTTAACAAACTGACACGGTAAGACAATCCGACACGCAATCCGACACGAATGTTTTTAAAATTTTTCCCACCGCACTTTTTTTAAAACAATTTTACGCCTACCCGCATTGGCACATTTGGTTTTGCCTGACACACAAGCCAACCCTTCGCAAAACCAAAAGAGCCAATCTTGCCGCCCCACAATTAGGAATGTTGATAAAATGTTTGCAGAAAAAGATGAAAATTTGGAAACTTTGTATATTTTTGCCAAATTTGTCAAGGCAAAATAATCAAGAAGATGAAAGAAACCTTTGGAGAATACATTCACAAGTTACGAGTTGAGCACGGACTAACTCTGACAAAACTTGCTGCTGCACTTGATATTGACCAATCCACCCTTTCAAAAATTGAAAACCAAAAAAGGAATGTTCATGAAGTCATATTACCAAAATTGGCGAAGGTTTTCAAATTAGATATTAAGACGCTTGAAAGAGAATTTTACAGTGAAAAAATTGCAGAAATCATATATCAAGCACCAGATTCTGAACAACTTTTAATGCTTGCGGAAGAAAAAGCAAAATATTTCAAATCCAAGAAAGCGAAACAGGGAAATTTAAAATTTTAGAAAATGAAAAACGGAATAGAGAAATATTTAAACAAAGTAATACAAGGTGACTGCCTTGAGGTAATGAAGGGTATTCCGGACAAAAGTATTGATATGATACTTTGTGATTTACCTTATGGAACGACCCAAAATAAATGGGACTCTGTAATTGACTTGGACTTGCTATGGCAACATTATGAGAGAGTGATTAAAGATGATGGAGTGATTGCCCTCACGGCACAAGGTCTGTTTACTGCGAAACTTATCATGAGTAACGAAAAGTTGTTTAAGTATAAAATTGTTTGGATAAAATCAAAATCCACGAATTTCCTGAACGCCAAAAAGCAACCGCTTAGAAAACATGAAGACATTTGTGTTTTCTACAAAAAGCAGCCAACGTATAACGCTCAAATGACTAATGGTGAAGCTTATGACAAAGGCATAAGAAAAGACCAATATACTGGTAGCTACGGAGACTTTAAACCGAGACACGTAAAGAGCAACGGTGAAAGGTATCCGAATGACATCGTTTGTTATGAGGAACAGCCCATTGACGATTTTGTCTATGTTAAAACAGCAGAATCGGAAGGACCCGTTTTGCACCCGACACAAAAACCCATTGAATTAGGAAGATATTTAGTTAAAACCTTCACTAAACCCGGAGATGTTATTCTCGATAACGCTTGTGGAAGTGGAAGTTTCTTGCTTTCTGCAATACTTGAAAACCGGCAATTTATAGGAATTGAAAAAAACGAAGATGTTATGCTTCACAAGGTTAAACCAGTTGATTACATAAAAATATGTACCGACAGAATAGAAAATACCCTTAAAAGAAAAGAAATTGAGCAAGCCACATTAAAGTTGTTCAGTGAGCCAATCGTAAAATACCACACATTAAATTATGAAAAGAAACGAGAGAGATTGGGCGGGACAGCTTATTAGTTGGATTCAGGAAACAATTCGTGAAGGTCAAACTGTTTTTGAGGATGCAACAAATGATACTGGAATAAAACTTGATTCGGGAAGAACGAAATTTCCTGATGTTCTACTTTTTACCGACAAAGTTTCCGGTATAGTTTTCAACGGTTGGGAACTTAAATTTCCTGACACTACCGTTGATGACGGGGAAATGATTAAAAATGCGCTGGAAAAAGCGGAGAGATTAAAGTCGGAATCATTTGTTACTTGGAATGGAACAGAGGCAATCATTTGGAAAATTGAAGATAGAAATTTTTCCATTGATGCACTTACAAAACTTAAGGAATATCCGAAAGAACGTACGATTAGCACCCGGAATGACCTTTCCGACCCTGTAAAATTCAACCGGAACGAATCTATATTAAAGGCAAGAGCGAACGAAATACTCCATGACCTTGGACAACTTTATGAAAGGGGCGAGCTAAAACAAGCTATCAATATTACAGGAAATATTATAGAAGCCGTACTTGAAGCTTCGGTAATAATTTTGCCTCAATTTCAACAAGCAATAGTTACAGAAAAGGGAAAGAGCGCATCATTCAGGAGGGAATATAATCACTGGAAAATCTATGAAAGTTCTACTTTGAAAATTCTTGATTCTTCATCCCGCAGACCTGAAAATGTTATTGAAGAGGAGGTTCTTGCCAAGTTCACATTTTACAATTTGATTGGCAAAATCTTGTTCTATCTTACCTTATCAGAAAATCTCATGGGTGCAATAGATAGAATCAACATTGCGAATGCAAGAAACTTAAAACAATCTCTTGAAAGCTATTTTGCAGAAGCGCAGAAAATAGATTACCAAGCGATTTTCAAACCCTATTTTACAGACAAGCTACCCTTTTCAAAAGTTACCGGTGAAACAGTATTTCAGTTGATTCAAAAATTTACGGAGTTTGATTTCAGGATACTACCTACTGGTGTTATCGGGACAATACTTGAAAACCTTGTTCCAAAGTCCGAAAAGCAAAAATTCGGACAATATTTTACTTCTGAAACATTGGCAAACCTCGTTGCATACCCTGCCGTTCAAACAGCAAACGACTATGTATTTGACCCAACATCAGGAACAGGAACATTTTTGAACTCTTTTTACCAAATACTGAAATATCACGGAAAGAACAATCATGCAGAACTATTAAATCAAATTTGGGGTAATGACATTTCTCATTTTCCTGCAATACTTTCAGTAATCAACCTTTACAAGCAAGACGTAACTAAAACAGATAATTTTCCAAGAATAACGAGAGATGATTTTTTCAATCTAAATGCAGGAGATTTGATAGCATTTCCTGATTCAAGGGATTACAAAAAGCAAATAGAACAGCCGATACCGGAATTTGATGTTATTACCAGCAATTTCCCGTTCATACAACAAGAAGATATTCCGAATGACGTTTTAACAGCGTTTTTCAGAGAGAAATTTGAAGCCAGACAACAAGCATTCTTACAGGACAGGACATTCAAAATAAACGAGAGGTCAGATTATTTCACTTATTGCATTTATAACTCAATCCGATTCCTTAAAGAAGAAGGTTTCTTATCTGCAATAACCTCAAATGCTTGGCTTGGTAAAGAATACGGTGTACAGTTCAAAAGATTTCTGCTTGATAACTTTCATATAAAGTACGTAGTAAGAAGCAGTGCCGAACACTGGTTCTCATATTCAAAAGTATCAACCATTTATACAGTTCTTCAAAAGGTAACCAATGACCAGCCAACAAAATTTATTACTCTGCATTTTAAACTTGAAAATGATTTTAACCAAGACAATGTATCAGACCAACTAACACAAATTGAGGCTTTATATTCCGAGATAGAAAATTGCAATGACACCCGAAACAGGAACTGGAAGCAAGACATCACCTTTAAAGAATTATTTCATAAAACAGATGACTCTGTATCGGTTAGTATTGTTCCAAAGAACAAGTTGATAGAATCATTACAGACAGAAGAAAACTGGTCTAAATATTTTATTTCGGCTAATCTGTTTGAAAAATTTGATGACGATTTGATTCAGTTATACCCTGACATTATTGATGCTTTCAGGGGAGAGAGAACAGGGTGGAATGAAATGTTTGTAATACCTGCGAATGAAGTAGAAGAAACAGGAATTGAGGAAGAATTTTTGGTTCCTTATGTAAAAAGTCCAACTGAATTAGATATTCTTGAATTTTCAGGGGAGTATAATTACTATCTTTTTGTTTGCACTCGACCGCTTGACGATCTTAGAAATAACTATCCGGGAGCATATAACTGGATAAGACGGTTTGAAAATGCGATGAATAAAAATCGCACTAAGACAATACAGGAAGCCTGTGCCGGACATAGGCCTTTTTGGTATTCATTAAGGCCTAAATCTGCAAATATTGTTACTGCAATAAATCCTTATGAAAGAAACTTCTTTTGTTTTTCAGAAGAAAGGTTTGTTCCCGACCAGAGATTAGCGATTATTAATGTAAAAGACGGATATGACGTTGAACTGATTGCTGCATTACTTAATTCGATTGTTACATTCCTAACAATTGAAATGAGGGGAACATCAAGAAATCTTGGGGCCTTGGACTTAAATGCAAATTATTTCAAAAGATTAAAAGTACTCAATCCAGATTTACTCTCAGATGATCAAGTTAATGCTATCAAGACTGCTTTTGAATCAATTAAAAAACGGCCAATTGAAACAATTTTTGAAGAAATTGAAAAGGAGGATAGAATAAATTTTGATAGGACTGTTTTACATTCATTCGGGATTGATGATTCAATTTTAGAAAGCCTGTATGAAACTCTTGTTTCTGCTGTGAAAGAAAGAGTAACAATGAAAGAAAGATAACAGCCCAGTCTATTGTTAAAAACATAAACTGCACTAATATACAAGTTGCTCAACCATAATAAAACAGAACCATCATTTAGGCACAATAGTAAAGACTGACAACAATGGCAATATTTGACCTTTTCTCAAAAAGACAAAAAAAACTTCGCGGTGAAGTTCCGGAAATTTATACTTATGAAAAAATTCCAGAACAGTTAAGAGTTCAAATTGTACACATAATCAGAGATGCTTTGGGAAATAATAAAGGCCACTATAAAAATAAACCCCAAGCAGCATTTAAGTTCATCCATGAATCTTTATGCAGAGAATACGGAGTATTTACATTAGGCAAGGGTCATCGTGAATCTGATGAAGAGTGCGTTCTAAATCATCTATTGCAGACTAATGACTACGAAAGAGTTATTGACACAATAGAGTTGTCATTCGAATATATAGATAGAATCATCAATGATAATTTACAGGAATACATATATCACACGGAAATAAAGATATCGCCTAAAGATGCAATTGCAGAATTAAACGATAGATTTAAAGAACATGGTGTTGGATATCAGTTCGAAGGTAGCGAAATTATCAGAGTTGACTCAACATATACTCATTCGGAAATTGTAATACCGACAATAACTCTTCTTTGGAATAAAAAATTTAAAGGTGCAAACGAAGAGTACCTTAAAGCACACGAACATTACAGACACGGAAGAAATAAAGAATGCTTGACTGAATGTTTAAAAGCATTTGAAAGTGCAATGAAAATAATTTGTAAAGAAAAAGGATGGCAATATAACGAGACCGATACAGCAAAAAAACTTATTCAAATATGTTTTCAAAATGGACTTGTGCCTTCTTTTACGCAAAATCAGTTTACATCATTACAAAATTTACTTGAGAGTGGAATACCGACTATTAGAAATAAACTCAGTGGACACGGACAAGGTCAAGTTCCACAAAAAGTTAATGACGAAATGACCAGATATGCACTTAACCTAACGGGGACGAATATCATATTTT
This sequence comes from Cytophagales bacterium, assembly GCA_019456305.1. Lineage (NCBI taxonomy): Bacteria > Pseudomonadati > Bacteroidota > Cytophagia > Cytophagales > Cytophagales bacterium. Next base: position 8,774 of record VRUD01000035.1, read on the forward strand.
TGGTAGAACAAAGTGGAATAAAATAAATTTCAAGAATAAGTTATCGTTTCCTCCGACACCGTTTCGGAAAAAATCCACCACTTCGCAGTCACATCATTAAGCAAATCGCTCAACACTCATCCCACTAACCAAAATTTGCTTAATCATGTGCCTGCGCCTCCACAAAGACAAATAAAAAATCAAATAAAAATCTCTCTCCCTTTTTTTAAAATTTTTTGTTTCCCTGCTTAGGCAGGAATATTATTAACGGTGAGCTCTTTTACATTCTTTAACATTTACTATGTGGAAAAGTACGTACTTCAATCAAATTTTACGATTGACTTTAACGTTCTGACAAATGACTATTATCATAAATTCAAACGTAGGAGTGATGCGGCAACAGAAGCTAACAGCGCATATAATCCATTGCGGTGGACGTAATAACATCAAGCGTTTGTGCTTTTTATTTACCTTTGCAGTGGGGGAAAAGTACGAAGCAATTAAATCGCAACTGCACATAGCCATGTCCGTTGTGCTCACCACCACCTTGCGGGCGGGCTTCAGGTCTTTCTACCTGCCGCTGAAGATCTCGGTGCTGCGGTAGAGCCGGGTCATTATCCTGTGGCTTATTACAGAAAGGTGGTAAAGCGGTTTGCCCATACGATTGATGAAAAAAGGTATTTCCTTTTTACTTTCTACGAGCGAAATATTAAAAGATAGTGTCAGAAAAACAAAATGCCTGTCACTTTTTCCATCTCCTCCACCAATATTGAAAAACAACCAATCCCCAGATCCTGGCATGGACATCTCCCGGATCTTTAGAAAATAACTTTTGCTTTAAACGCTTCACCTCAACTTCATCAAAAATCCCTTGTTCCTTTATAAGATCATCATTTAACAGTTCATCCGTTATCGTAGATTTTAGTTCGTTTCTAAACCATTTTAATAATGGCACCTCAAAACCATGCTTTGGCCTGTTATATAACTGTTCGGGCAAAATTTGTCTGAAGGCATCCTGAACTATTTTTTTTCTGTTTGATCTGTGGTCTATTTTTGAGCTCTCCGGTAATGAAAATGCAAAATCAACCAATTCATGATCCAAAAACGGTACCCTTACTTCCAGGCTGTTTGCCATTGACATCATATCTACCTTCACAAGCATGTCATTTTGTAATGCGAGATTCATGTCGCAATAAAGGACCTCATTAATACCATTTTTACCGGTAATTTTTTGCGTAATTGAATCTTTCCTTTGTTGATATTCACTCAAATTAATTTTGCCATTTCCTCCCTCAATAAGTGGAGCCTTTGTAGAGACGTTGCATACAACGTCTCTACAAAGGAGCTTTAATGCTTCGTTTTCATTAACAAATCCACACCATAACCAGTATCTTTCCACTTCACTTAATTTCATTCCCTGCGAAAATCGATGAAACTGCCTGATCTTATTTTCAAAATATGAATTTCGTGACTTTGGCAGCGCCTCCCACAATGGATGTAAATATTTTAACACAGTTGCTCCAAATCCACCATTTCTCGCCTTGTATTCACCTAGATATTTATTATAACCCGCGAAAAGCTCATCAGCGCCATCTCCTGATAAAGCTACTTTTACATGTTTGCGGGTATGATAACTCAAAATGTTCACTGCGAGTGCAGATGAGTCAGCGAAAGGTTCGTCAATATAGTTTAGCGTATCAAAAAGATGCTCAAAAAGATCATCATTTGTAAGGGAAAAAACCGTATGGTTGGTATTAAATTTTTTTGCAACTAAATTGGCATAATGTGTCTCATCAAAAAAGGGTTCATCTTTATAGCCTATAGAGAAAGTATTTAATTTATCCGTGTGTCTTGAGGCAAGGGCAACGATCACAGAAGAATCTATGCCCCCACTTAAAAAAGCGCCTAATGGCACATCTGCTATGAGTCTTTTTTTAACAGATTCTTCCAGGAGCGCTACCAGCTCTTTTTGCTGCTGTTCATAATTCTGTTTGGAATAGGTATACTCATCCCTCGTCTCCTGCCCATCTTTCCCTGTCCAGGGAATCTTGTAATATTGTTTTTCTTCAACCTGGTCGTTTTTTATCAGCAGGCAATGCCCCGGCATTAACTTCCTGACTCCTACAAAAATGGTGGCAGGGGCAGGAATATAATTCAATTGCAAATATTGGTACAACGAGACCGTATCCATCTCCTGTGGAATTCCAAACGCCATCAAAGCTTTCATCTCCGAAGCAAATATCAATTTATCTTTATCCTGATAAATTAATAATGGTTTGATACCAATTCTATCCCTGGCAATAAACAGCACATTCTCTGCCTTATCGTAGACAGCGAAAACAAAAAAGCCGTTGAGCATGTCCAAACAATTTGTACCAAAATGAATGTAAAGTTTTAAAAGAACTTCTGTATCTGAATTGGTCTTAAATCCTACTCCTTTATTTTCTAATTCTTTTCTCAATTCACGGAAGTTATATATTTCCCCGTTATAAATGATGATGTACCTGTTGGTTTCATCACACATCGGTTGGTTTGCATTTTCCGAAACATCAATAATAGAAAGCCTGGTATGTCCCAATGCAACCTGGTCATTAATAAATTTACCCTTTGCATCAGGCCCGCGGCTTTTCAACGCATCAATAGAAGCTGACAGGTTTTTAAAGCCTGACTTACCTGTTTCGGTAAACGCGAATATTCCTGTAATTCCACACATATTTTTCTTTAAAGCCTTAAAGCCAATGTTAATATTTAATATTAAACAATTTTGCTTGGTTTACGTTACTTAGTTTTGTAACTTTGACATTAAATTAAGTCTATTTTGAGAAAAACAAATGCTATACCGCGCATATTAAAAATAAATGAATTAAATGGTTTTAAAATATCTTGTGTTTTTAACAACAGAGAATCAAGAATAATCGACTTCGACAAGTTATTTAAAACCTGGAAGGTAAAAAAGGGAGATATAGAATTTCCACTATTAAACTTAAAAGAGTTTAAAAAAGTACAATTACGGAATAATACTTTATCATGGAATAATTTGAAAATAAAATTAATTGATAAAAATGAAGTCGAAACAGAACATCCCTATGAATTAAGTCCTGATCTATTATACAACGCTAGTCATCCTGATAAGAAAAGAAATACATATTTCAAGGGTGAAATGATAAGGGAAAAAACTTATCATTAACAGATAACACTTTTTCAGCAAACCCTATCTGGCGCCTACACGCCATGCGCAAAGTCACATGAAGGCAGGTGGGTAAGAAACCGAATTGTTATTAATTTTCCAGTTTCATCAGAGTCTCCCGCCACTACAAACTTCCTATCTGCCTGTTTTCGAAAAGTCAACACATTGCAGTCAGATATACCCAAAACTTAATTAGGGGACTCTGATGCACACGAAATCAAATACTATTTAATGTCCTTTCTATTCCAGATCCATCAGAGTCCCCTTTTTAAGATCGTGGTATATTTGAATTTAGGAATTGCGGGAGACTCTGATGGGACTTTAACCTATAGCTGTCCGGTCAAAAGAACATTTAAGTCGGAACTTAATCCAGCTATATTATCAAAGTTGCAATATATTTAAAATCACTCTGTATTTAGAATAGAACCAAATTAATTTATAACTTTTTTAAAATAGCCTCAGCAGCCAATGCCCCCGGAGCACACGTAATCCCGCCCCCCGGATGAGAGCCGCTGCCGCACAAATATAGCCCCGGAATTGGCGTTGCATACCGGGCACATGAAGGAACCGGCCGGGTGATCAACTGATCTGCCGCGTGTTCTCCATGATAAATATGCCCTTCAGTTAATCCATACCGTTCTTCCAGGTCAACAGGCGAAAGAATTTCACGCCCTGCTATAGATTCAGAAACGTTTGGAGCATATTGCTCCAGGCATTTAATCACCTTGTCCCCTAATTTTTTTCTCTGCTCATCTGTCCAACCCCCGTCTAAATTAAGTGGAACAAAATGTACTAATATAGAAACTACACAATGGCCTTCAGGCGCTAATTGTGGATTTGAAACAATTGGTACATGTATATCCAAAATCAACTCATCTGAAAAAGTTCTGTACTTGACACAATCGAAAGCTTTTTCCATTTCATCTAAAGTGTTGCAAGTTCGTATAAATTCAAATTCATTTATCTCAGCTATTTCCTTTATTCCCTGTTTTTCCTCTTTTCCTATATTTTTATACTGAGCTGTACCATACTTAAATCTAATCATTTTATTTAATGCCAGGTTAACCTTAGCCGTTGTTCCACGGGAGCGGATGTGAGCAATACTGTTTTCCAATCTATATTCAATTTCATTGCTTGCGAGTAAGTTCAGAAAAGTCTCTTTTGGGGTACATGAAGCCGCAACGACCTTAGCATTTATTACTTCTTTCTCTTTACTGCTACTACCACTGCCACTTATCTCCACACCCTCCACCCTACCCTCCTGATTGAGTAATATCTTTTGAACACAGGCATCCGTTCTCATCTCAACCCCGGCATCTTTAGCAGCTTTTTCAAGCGCCAGGATAAGCGCTTGCGGGCCGCCAGTAATATTATTTTTAGCGGTACATTCCCATAATAATAAATTTAGCGTGTTACCTGCAGACCAAGGCCCGGTAAATGATCCATAGATCGCAGGCGCAGCTATTCCTGCTTTCAGAAAATCAGTTTCAAACCTTTCATTAAGAAAATCCGCAACACACATAGGAGCAACCCGCAATAATTCCAGCATCGTTCTCTTGCCTAAAAGTCTCAAAGCCAGCCCTTTTTTTGCCAAAACCCAGAGCTGTTTTGGCCCCAAATCTTCAATATCAGGTGGCATCTGCAATAAATTGCCAAAGAAACCACTGATCTTATCTATAAAATCACGGTATTCTATGTAAGCTGCCGCATCTTTTTTAGAGAACCGCTCAATGCTTTCTGCTGTTTCTTTAGTATTTGATGAAATAGAGATGCCCTGGCCTTCTTTAGATAGTAAGACAAAAGCAGCTCTTTCACTATTGGTTTTAAGCCCGTATTTTTCTAATTGAAGGGTTTTTATCACGCTTTGTCTAACACCACTTGTATCGTGGAGCAATCCTGTAGTTCTATAACCAGGGTGAAATTCTTCCCCTGCAGCCATGCCACCCAAAATATTTCTTTTTTCAAGGAGGACCACTTTCTTTCCCTTTTTAGCAAGCAATGCTGCCGTAGTCAGGCCATTGTGGCCGCCACCGATTATTATTGTATCATATTTATTCATTCCCGGATATTTTATAGCCCCCATTATACATAAAAAATTATGGCTTTAGTTTAATATAGCGTGTTAAACCCCGCACCCCGAGTACTCGGGGTGCGGGGTAAACTGTATCTTAGCTCTGTAAATTACAAAATTCCTTCGTGAAATAGTATTTAAAGACATTTTTTTTATATTTGTTGCGAAATTTAGGTAATGGGGTATTCAATCGTCCCCAATTATTAGGAGGCTTTGAAAAAGCCAGATAAAAATATATAAAAAGTTTGTTTTGTATTTTAAAAGGCTTAACTTTACGCCCACACAACGATACCTAAAAATCTAAAAATTATGTACCCTTTTCGGGGAATTATATACAAATTATCCCAAAACAAGACAGTACCTTTGCAGCGTTTTATTAACCAAAAAAGAGCTTATTATGAAAACATTAAAGACATTCAACAGCAATTGTGCAAAAAATATTGTAATTACATTTATCAGCACATTATTATGGTCATCTTACCTGTTTGCCCAAGGGCCTGTAAAATATCCCTCAACGAACGGCAGCAAAATGAGCGCCAATGAGATTTTGGAGCTTGGAGGCGCTTTACAGGTAAATGTTTTACTTATTCCTGATACCTCTGGAGTTGGACATGGTAATCCTCCGAAATATTATATGGTTTTTGCGGATGATCAGGGGAAATTTTATAGGGGACCGGAGAGAAGATTGCCTGGCGGAAAGCCTGCTGGTGTTGGAGGTGGGAATCCAAATGCAGGCGCCTGTACAGGAGGACAAATATGGCAAAATACGGGCGATGATATTTATAAATGTCCGATAGCGGGGAATACTGCTTTTGGTAACCTTGATCCAAAAAAGAAGATCCACATTACATCTGTGCATCTAGAAAGTAGTTGTGTAGATGTTAATGGACAGTTGGTATGTGCATCACATCAGGGAATGAGATTAGAAGATATAATAATTGATGATTTTAATAACCAATTGAACTCTGCTGCCTGGGATATAGAGCCGATAGCATCTTCCGGAAATCTGCAAATAAGAACGCCTGGTAATGCTATACCGGTTATTATTTTTACCGAAGATGGCAATGTTTTTACAGGTTCTACCACTCAATCAACTGTATTTCAGATTTCCGGTGCAGAAAATAATGGTTCGGTTGCGGCATTGAAATTAGTTTCGCCAGGCTCACAAGTGATGCTACTTGATGGCAATGAAATTGATGCTATTGGGACGAATCAAACTTTATATCTGAATGCTAATTCCAGTAATAATGTTGCTTTAGTACAAGGAGGTGGTAAAGTACGAATCGGCAGCCAAAGCATCATTTCTGGAACACATACTGATGGGAAATTATTTGTTAATGGCAAAATTGTAAGCAAATCTTCATTTGTTACGATTCAAAACTGGGGCGACTATGTACTGCATAAAGATTATAAATTACCATCATTATTAAACGAAGTTGAACCATACATTAAAGATAACAAACATTTGATCGGGGTGCCTTCAGAAAAAGAAATTTTAGAGAATGGAGTAAACCTTGGAGAGATGGACGCTATACAAATAGTAAAAATAGAAGAGCTCACGTTGTACACGATTGAACAGCAAAAGCAGATTGATGATTTGAAAAAAGAAATTGAATTATTGAAAAAGCACATGGGTTTGGAGTTAGATAAATAGAAAATAGCATTACATTTATAAAAATATAAGAAAATGAAAACGCTAAAAATAAATGCCGTCTTTTTCTTCTTGATGTCTATCAATGCAGAAGCTCAATGGACAGAAGTTACCTCACCTGGTTCAGTATTAACGGATATAGCAACGATTTCTGAAAATATTGCTTATGGTATTCACTCGAGTAATAAAATGTACAGAACATTTGACGGTGGAAAAACATGGAGTTCTGTAACTGTAAATGTTGGTACAAATTTTATGACGAGCCATAATACCATTCAGTTCATCAATTCAAATATTGGCTTTGTTGGAGGCATGACCATGGTTAACGGAGGAGTATTTGGGGGAGGGTATGAAGCGCCAAGGATTTATAAAACCACGAATGGGGGAATCTCCTGGTCAGATATCAGTCCCCCTGAAATACCAGAAGATGGCTTAAGGGGAATAAATTATTTCTATTTCTTTAATCAATTAACAGGCCTGGCATTTGCTAATTATGGAGGCACCAAAGTCTGGAGAACCACAAACGGAGGCCTAAGCTGGAAATCTCAGGCTCCCTTACCAATTTATTTATATGATGTTTCATTTGACCAAAATGGACAGGGTTATGCCGCCGGTATATCTTCGGATTTCCATGGTAAAGGCGCTATAGCTTTTACAAATGACTTTGGCCGGACATGGTTAACCCATACCATAAATGATCATAGCGCGTACATTAAAGATATTGAGTTAATAGATGAAAATACTGTGTATGCCTTAAATTATCCGGAGGTTTTAGCTTTGCATCCACCGTATCTTGTGGGAGAACCAAAAATATTCACATCTTTTGACAATGGTACAACGTGGGATACAATCCACCTGCCAATGTATGCAAATAATATACATTTCTTTAATAAAATGGAAGGATTTTTAGTTGGGCCTGGAGATAATTTAACCCACAATACAAGGATTTTTAGTACGGTTGATGGTGGACAAAACTGGACACTTGAATTAACAATATCTAAATCCGGAGCTACGAAAATGAGATTTAACAAAAATGCCGGTTATATCATTGGAATTTATACAAACGCTGTCTTTGTTGCAAAATATACTGATACTGTTAATGCTTACCTGAATGAAGCTAATGGGATAATCTTTTCCATATATCCCAACCCTGCCCAATCAACAATTAATATTCATTTTGATGCAGTAAATAAAACAAACAACATTATATTCAGTATAACCGACATAAGCGGGAAAATTGTTAAAAGTAAAATAGTGAATGTTAGCAGCGGAATTTTCCTCATGGATGTATCAGACGTTAGAACAGGTCAATACATTTTACAGATACAACATAATGGAGAGATTTTAGATAGCAAAAAAATAATAATAACTAACTCACAATAAGATGAAAAGTACTAAATATTTTGTAGCCCTGTTGATGATTGGCCTTACTGCCAATACATTTTCGCAAGTCATCAGGAAGGATTACAGGGAATTTACCACTACCGAAAGACAGGCATTCCTTACTGCATTCAACACATTGTGGCAGCAAAATATTCCCAATACTGTAGAGTTGTATAGAATTGTACACAGTAATCTTTTTGATTCAATACACGATAGTGGCGATGACGCACAGAATCCATTTTTACCGTGGCACCGGGAATTTCTTCGTCAATTCGAACTATATTTGAAGAATGTTGATCTTGATGTTACCATTCCCTATTGGAATTGGATAGAAGATCAAAGTACTTCAGCAGCGATATGGGGAAGTTCATGGTTAGGTCCCTATGATGACTTTTCTTTTTATTATTTTGATATTATACACAGGGTACCAGGGCCTGACCCTCTGCCAACTCAAGCTGAGCTGACTGTTGCTCTTAATGAAACTGATTTCCCCAGCTTTACATCGAGATTGGAAGAGACTCCATTGCATGATCGGGTTCATTGTTGGATATCCGATGCAATGTGTTCTATTGCCAATGCACCTGCAGAACCAGCGTTTAGTTTCAGTCATGCTTTTCTTGATAAAATATGGCAAGATTGGGTTAATAGTAATTATAGCGTTATGCAAACCTGGGTTAATTCAACTGGTTGGACAAATCCAATGCCATGCGATGCAGGGGGTATAGATGTTATAGATCCAAATACTATTTGGGACTCCAGGGCTCTTGATATCTGGTATGCAAGTAACAATCTTGTAATATTAGATAAACATACTGTTTTTACCGGCTCACCAAAGATTTACAAGTACACCACAGGAGTAATTCAAGCAGAAAATGGCTTTATTGTACCAAACGGTGCTGACTGCACTCTTGAAGGAAATGTAAATTACGAAATTGCCATGTTACCGGGGTTTGGTGCAGAAGAAGGCAGTGAGTTTAGCGCAATCGTTCAATAAATTTTTCAGAATTGGCTAGTTAATTTTATCCAAATAATGATGTGTTTACTCAAATACTTTTTTGTTTTCTTCTTATTAACTGCAATTATTGCATGTAAAAAAGAAAAACCGGCACCAGAAGAACCGGCTTCATGTGCTACCTCCGGGTCAATTCCACAGGAAATTCCCAATGCGGGTTTTGAGAATTGGGATACTACAAATGTTCTTCAAAACTGGTCGGTAAGATCTGGTAACATTAGTCAATCTACAGATAGCCATTCAGGCAGCTATGCTGCTTTAATCTGGACTTGGTATATTTATGTAAGTGAATTATTGGTCAATGGGAATTTACCTCCAAACACATATGAAATTCATAAAGCAGGCACACCAACTTCTGTTAAGCCAGCTTCTTTACGTGGAGTCTATAAATATACGGATGTGGCCCCTGGTGATTCTGCGGTGGCTATAGTATTATTAAAGAAATATGATACTATTCAAAATAAAATAGATACCATCGGTTATGGAATAAAACTCCTGGGGCCTGTTAATACTTATACCAGCTTTCAAATTTGCATCACAGATATGCAACCTTCTGCCACCCCCGATTCCATAGTAATTGCCTTTTCTTCAAGTGGTAATTTCTTAAAATCAAGCGTCAATGACATCAAATTCTGTAATGGTGGCACAGGGTACTGTTCTTACTTATATATTGATGCCTTGTCATTAAAGTGATGTAACTTCTTTTTTAGTGGTTCCTGATTACTTAAAGTAATTTATTATTAGAACTTCAATTTTATTTTAACCGTAAAACACTTGCTAAATAATTACCATTCATCAGCACTTTTTTAATGTAAAGCAATCAATCAATTATAAGAAAAATAAAGCATCTATCTTGATTTATAATTTGCAAGGTGCCCAAATTAAAAGAATTGACATTTTAGCGCTCCCAACTGATTTGGCCCTTTCCTGAAAGGAATCTATTAGAATAATCAAATAGAGCAGCCACTACAAAAACCCTGACTTTATATTTATTTCCTTAATTATGATAGTTAAACAATTAATGCCCGTATTGTTGATCTTCCAATTTTTCATTTTTTCAATTTCTCAATCTTTTGCCCAGGAAAGAGAGATTGAGATCGCCAATCAATATTATCAGCAAGGTGAATTTGAGAAAGCCAGGATCGTTTATGAAAAGCTTTCAAAAAAAACAGAAAATATTCCTCTTTTGCATGCAAACTATTTGAACGCCTTATTTGAATTGCAAGCCTGGAAAGATGCTGAAAAGTATTTGAAAAATGTAATGAAGCGCCTACCCGAATATCTGTCATACAAAATTGATTATGGGTTGGTTTTAAAAAAACAGCAAAGGGATTCGGAGGCAAAAAAGACCTTTGAAAAAGTTGTTAACGGCATAAAATACACTAATGTAAATACAGCAGCAAATACCTTTATTAAATATGGCCTGTACGGGTATGCAGAAAGCGCATATTTGAAGCTCAGAAAAGCAAGCAAAAGCGATATTTTGTTTTACCAGCAGTTGGTTGCTTTATATATCCTTCAGGTAAAAACAGAAACGATGATAAATGAATTGCTCAATGTTATTCAGTATGATCCGGGAAAGCTCAATTATGTGCAAAATACTTTACAAAACAATCTCACTATCCTGTCCCCTGATTCTCCCTTTAATAAAGAGAAAAAGCAAGAGGACTATGAAGCGCTTGAAAGTTTAATATATAGCAGAATTCAGAAACACCCTGATGTTGTTGCATATAATGAATTGCTGGTCTGGCTTCTCATCCAGCGAAAAGATTTTTACAATGCGTTTCTTCAGGCAAAAGCTATAGATAAGCGAAACAAAACTCCGGGTAATAAATTAATGCAGGTGGGGTTGATCAGCTTTAAAAATAATGATTTTGAGAATGCACAGTTAATATTTCAATACATAGTCAAAGAATATAAAAACCAGGCTAATTATGCTCTTGCCCGCAGGTATTTGATAAATACCAGGGAAGAAATTGTTAAAAATACCTACCCTGTCGAAAATATCCATATCAGGTCATTGATCAATGATTACCGCTCTTTGCTTAACGAATTGGAAACTCCTGAAACGCTGGAAGCGCTCAGAAACATGGCGCATTTGTATGCTTTTTATCTTGATAGAAATGATACAGCCGTCATAATCCTTAAAGAAGCGATCTCGCTGCCAAGGCAGAGATACCTCACTTCGTTCGGTACAAGTTTTGTTGCAAAGTGCAAATTAGACCTCGGAGATATCTACCTGCTAAAAGGGGAACACTGGGAGTCAACCTTGATCTATGCACAGGTAGCAAAAGCTGAAAAAGCTACCCCGTTAGGACATGAAGCAAAGCTGAGAAATGCAAAGCTTTCTTACTATAAAGGAGATTTTGAATGGGCACAGGCACAGCTCGATATTTTAAAATTAGCTACTTCAAGGGAAATTGCCAATGACGCTATGGACCTCAGCCTTCTGATCCAGGACAACCTGGCTTTAGATACTTCCACCCATGCGATGAAAGATTATGCCAATGCGGAATTATTGATCTTTCAGAATAAAAATAAAGAAGCGTTTGATCTGCTCGACCAAATGCTGCTAAAGTATCCCGATCACAGCTTAACTGACGAAATATATTGGCTGAAAGCCAAAACCTGGGAAAAAATGGGCGAATTTGAACAGGCGATAGTCGCACTTGAACAGATTACATTAGCTTTTAAATATGATATATTAAGCGATGATGCTCATTTCCTTTTGGCAAAGATCTACGAAGAAAAATTAAATAACAAGGAAAGGGCCATGGAACTCTATAAATCCCTTTTGATAGACTATCCCGGCAGTATTTATACTATTGAGGCAAGGAAAAGATTTAGGAAATTAAGAGGGGACAAGGTGAATTGAAAAATATAAAATAAATTTCAATTATTTTACTAAAAAACTTGCAGTTTATAAAAATACACTTTATATTTACAAATTCTTAATTCAAAAAATTATGGAGAACTTACATAACTTTTTAACTGATTTATTATAAGACTTTATTATGAAAACAAGTGAGCCCCAAAAAAAAGCGGTAAAGATAAGCAAACCAGTCAACATTAGGAGGGTTGGCCGTCTCACACCTCTAAGGAAAGTTGGTAGATTAATAAGAAAAGAAAATGGCAGTAAGGTTACCAATTGAAATAACTTTTTGTTCTAAAACAGTAAAAGTTACGGCTATTGCCAATACTGGTTATGAAACAAACGAGCCTGAAATTCTTATGCCCTTATCATTAGCCGCAAATCAACTGGGGATTAAAGAAAGCCAGGGGAAGGAAATTACTTACCAAACGGCAGGGAGACAGGATGTAGAATTTTACAGATTTGAAAATGCAGGTATTTGCGTTAATACAGATAATTCAAAATCTCCTGTAGTTACTGCAACACTAAATACTTCAGAAAATGAAGTGGAAGTTATTTTAAATGACATGCTTGTTGGCATGCTGGGTATTGTTCTGGTTAAAGTTGCAGAAGGGAAGTGGAGATTTTTGGATGATCCACCTGAGAAATTAAGAGATTCTTCACCAAAACAATTATTTTATTGAAGAATAATGAAACTTAGGCGATCTCTGTTGCTTAAATGAATTTCAATAGTCTAGTATTCTTTGATTTGTTTCTCATTAAGCCTGCCATTGACCCACTCCCCGTCAAGTTCGGCATTGATCTTTTTATAAAATTCAATAGCGGGCTGATTCCATTCCAGCACCTGCCATGCCAGTCTTTTTGCACCTGTTTTTTTGGCCCGGGCAACAACTGAATCAAACAACTTTTTACCGATTCCTTTTCTTCGGTATTTTTCAGTGATAATGATATCATCAAGGTAAATTGCCCGCCCCTTCCATGTGGAATAACTAAAGAAATATAGCGCCATCCCTACGACCTCACCATCAACTTCAGCCACGCAGTACTCAAAAAAAGGTTTTTTGCCAAAACCATCCTCTTCCATACTTTCAACGGTGGCGATCACTTCCTGGGGTGCTTTTTCATACAACGCCAATTCCTTTATGAGGCCTAATACTGCGGGGAGATCTTCTTTTTTGCCTTTTCTGATTGTTAGATTCATTCAAACAATTATTTTAATGAAATTCAATTTACTTTATAATTCTCCCTTCACAAACCGTTCTTTACCCTGCATGTCTTTTTTAATAGTGATGTTTTTGAATTGATACCTTTCAAATAACAGGGCTACCTGTTTTGCAAATTGCCCGTTTGTTTCAAAATATACCTGTCCATTCGGTAGTAAAATATCCTGGCTTAGTTCCAGGATATGCTCGTAAAAAATAAGAGGATTTTCATCCTTAACAAAGAGCGCCTGATGGGGTTCAAACCCGGTTACATTTTCATCCATGAGCCTTTTCTCTGATTCGATTACGTAAGGGGGATTGCTCACAATTAAATTAATGGGTGGTAACAACCCTGCCACCTTTTTGTAAGCGCCAATATCTGATTCTATACAATGTATTTTTACATTATTTATTCTTGCATTCTCTCCGGCTAAATTCAAAGCTTTTTTATCATTATCTAAAGCATATACTTTAGTATGAGGAAGTTCAGCAGCTAAAGTAACTGCAATACAGCCACTGCCCGTACCTACGTCTAATAGAGAGGCCCCCCTAACAGCCCCCCTTCCGTCCCCCCAAAGGGGGGAGACTTTGCCATCCCCTTTCCCTTTGGGAAGTGTGGTGGGAAAGTCCCCCCTTTGGGGGGATTTAGGGGGGCTATTGATCACCCATTCCACCAATTCTTCTGTTTCCGGCCTGGGAATTAAAACAGATGGGTTAACTTTGAATTTTCTGCCATAGAATAATGTTTCACCGAGTATGTATTGTATTGGCTCTTTATTCTTTAATCTGGCTAAATATGTTTCCAGGGTATTCTTTAATTCGTCATTGAAACCTTCTAAACTTTTATCACTTATTATTTCAGATTTTGAAAGACGAAAAATATCCTCTAATATAATAAATGTAATGCTTTTTGATTCATTAAGATCATACACAGCATTAATATTTTTCACAATTTCTTCGAAAAGCGCCTTTGATGAGTGGATATTATTGAATTTCATATATTTGAATTGATTATTAACATCAACATTTAACATTTTGCCCCGAGTGGCCAATTGAAGGTAGGCAATATTCGATAAAAATATTAAATATTGAATTATGAGTCCCCTCTAAAAAGCAAAAAATTGAAAAGAAATCATTTCTCGCAAAGACGCAAAGTTCGCAAAGAATTGAATATCAATTAGTTAATTATATAACTTTGCGTTCTTTGCGCCTTTGCGAGAACCAAAAACACTTTTTAGAGTGGACTCAATTATGAATAATAAATTTTGAATGTATGTATAACAAAAAAGACGAAATATACATGCTAAGAGCCCTGGAACTCGCTGAGCTTGGGAGAGGAAAAGTAAGCCCTAACCCAATGGTAGGTTGTGTGATCGTACACAACGACAAAATAATAGGCGAAGGTTGGCACCGGAATTTTGGCAGCCCACATGCCGAAGTAAATGCCATTGATTCGGTAAAAGATAAAAGCTTGCTGCCCCAGTCAACACTCTACGTCAACCTGGAACCTTGTGCCCATGTTGGAAAAACACCTCCCTGTGCTGACCTGATCATAAAAAAAAATATAAAAAAAGTGGTTATTTCTAATTTAGACCCCAACCCCCTCGTAGCAGGCAAGGGAGTTGAGAAACTTAAAACAGCAGGATGTAAGGTGCAATCCGGCATGCTTGAAGATAAGGGATACAACCTTAACAAAAGGTTTTTTACCTTTCATAATAACAAAAGGCCATTCATTATCTTAAAATGGGCAGAAACGCAGGACGGCTTTATTGCGAGATCCCCCCTCCGTTCCCCTGAAAAGAGTGATAAATCTAAATGGATCAGCAACGAGCTTTCCCGGAAGTTGGTACATAAATGGAGAGCTGAAGAGGACGCCATAATGATCGGCACCAATACTGCAAAATATGATGATCCAGTGTTAAATACAAGACACTGGAATGGTAAAAACCCCGTACGTATCGTTATTGACAGAGAACGAAAGCTTAGCGATGATCTTAATATCTTTGATAACAAGCATCTTACTATTTGTTATAATGCAAAAATTAATGATGAGAATAAAAATTTATTTTTTATCAAAATCACTGACTGGGATGATCTGCTCGAAGAAATTCTTAAAGACCTCTATAACCGCAACATACAATCATTGTTGGTAGAAGGTGGCGGAAAGCTTTTGCAGAGCTTTATTGACAGCAACTTGTGGGATGAGATCAGGCTGTTTAAAGCAAGCAAGATATTTGGGAAAGGCATCCCCGCCCCGGTTTTTAGTGCCAGAGAGGGATCTGCAACAAGTTTGCTGGATGACCGGTTGATGATCTTTGCGCATGGCGCATAGCGGACAATGCTATGGGACAGGCAGCAGCTAAATTGGGATTGGCAGGTATGGGTTTGGGTCAGACCCGCCAGAGGAACGGGCAGGCAAGAGTGAATTTGGGATAAACCAGAGTCAATTTGGGGTAGACAAGAGCTAATTTGGGATAGACCCGCCAGAGGAACGGGCAGGCAAGAGCCAATTTCGGTTGGTCAAAAGTGCTTTAATTACAGGCAGATGCGGGTTTGGGGTTGATTTTTGGTGGTTTTGGCAAGTTTTTTAGTTTTTTGTATTTGAATTCAGGATAATATTGCTTTGAAATAAAGCTCATATTAAGCATGATTATAGAAAATTATTAACGCAATTGACATTTTATTGAAAACTTTTTCAAAAATTACTTGTTTATTAAATATTGATTTTTTAAATTGCCGTCCTCTTACTAATTAACGGAATTTTAAATCTAAAACATCTGACATTATGAAAGCAAAAAATTTACTTACGAATTGGGTAATGATAACAGTTACAGCATTTTTGTTTAATGCGAGTGCATTTGCCCAAACAGTACCTTCTACTTCGATTGGTTATTCTTTAAATGGTTGTATTTATGATTCTACCGGTAATTGTGATTCTATTGCACCAATGTATGTATATGACAGATTTGGTAACAAGAAGTTGCTCGAAGAAATTACTGTTTCTCAAAATTCATACGTGGCAGGGTTTTTTAGAATTCACTTTCAGGATGAGGAAACTTCTAATGGAATAGGTTTTGACGATCAAAATGCAGGTACATTTTTTGCTACGATTGGTCAAGACAGAAGGGAAGTAGTAATTCAGGTATTTGAAGATTTATCTGTTCTTTTAGGCGGAGTTCTTCCAAATCCTTACCCTAATGAACCAAGTCCATGTGCTAGTCCATCTGATCCATTTCCTCTATGCAGAGTAGTGGAAATTAATGTGAGGGCATCTGCTGCTTTAGGAGGAGCTGGGGCCTCTGCCAATCAATGGCATCTTGATATTGGAACGGGCATTACGTATGGAAATGTGTGGGAATATATAAATACAGGATATGACCCTTACTTTAACTTGTCAAATCCGCCACTTGCCCCTGCACCTGCGTATCATGGATTTATGACAGTTGATTTTGTATCCGGTTTTACTTGGAATACAAATTTAAATGCTGGTGCTGGAGTAGGGGAGCTTGACTTATATTCTGGTATATTGCACGAAGTATTGCATATGCTTGGTATGGGCTCGGCAATATCGTTTGATGGAACATCTTCATATATACCAGGTGCAGGAATAGGAACCGCTGGTAGGTATAATCTTTGGGATAATTTTCTACAAACAACTGGAGGAGTTTCTCTGCTTAATTTTGATCTTGATGCAGGTTGTTATGATCCACAATTTAATACTGCAACTTTAGGTTCTCTGACAGCAACATGCTCTGGAGTAAATTTTGTGGGACCCGGAAACACTCCTAATCACCCCATTACTACAACACCATCTTTTAATCCAGCAACTAGTTTAAGCCACTTTAATTGCAGCAACGTAGTGGGATTTGCGCTGAACCCAGGTATTAGCACTAATTCTACTCAACGATTTCCAAATATTGTTGAGGCACAGGCATTATGTGCATTGGGTTATAATGTTTCAGGAACGTACGGAAATGGAGATTATGGAATATCAACTCACATTTATGGAGGTACTACCTGCTCGATTTCCAGAATTGTTTCTGGCACAAATGACTTTAAACAGTACAAACTTGATAATACATGTTCTGCCTTTACGGTAGAATCTGGACAGCCAATAGATTTTATTGATTTTACAACTAATACTAATGCATGCAATGACAATTCAATATTAGATAATGATAATGGAGCTGTTGCAATATCATGTTTGGAAGTTGTTATTGGAGGTACAACAGCAGATAATTTATCAAATTTTACCTTACCTACCACTACTTCATTTACTTATACCCCGCCTATTTTATTTGTTGGGCAGGCATTGATAAAATATAGACCTGTAAATGCAAATAATGAAAGAGGAAATATTACATATATTTTCATTAATGTTACTGCTCCTCCTCTTGCTGTTTGTGTAGGTACTGGACTTTGTGGTGAGAATATATTATGTTACGGTAGTTTTGAAGAACTTACACCTGCCGGTATAAATGGTGCCTCCGGTTTAGCACCTCTCTTTGATTTTACTTGTACAGACATTGTTCAAGAATTAAATAATAAAGCTCATCTTTGGAGTACAGCAGGCCCTAATATAGTTTTTAATGTTTCATGTGGGACTGGTACTATGTTAGATGCTGTCGATGGAGATTTGGTTGTTGGTTTTTGGGAAGAAGTAGGTGGTGCTACTTTTGACCCTGTTATCTTTTTCCCACTAAGTAGACCAATAGAACAGAATCACACATATAATATATCTTATTTTGCCTATGTTTTAAATAATGCTAATTGCATTGTGGATTTAGATATTAATTTGAGTGAACAATATCCATGTGTTCCTCCAAATCATACATTTAACTTAAGTCCATGTGATATAACCCCACCATGTGATACTTATGCTCCTCTATTAATCTGGGATGACGAAGCTGTAACAACTCAAACTTGGACACAACATTCCCTTATTTATACACATGCAGGTAATGACATGAATTTTTTATTACTATCTATGGATGGAGTGGCGTTGGATAGTTATGTTTTTATTGATAATGTTAGTGTAGTTGAAGAAGAATTAGAACTTGGAGTTACCAGTGTTGTTTCTAATAATGCTCCCTGTGTGAATGATAACATTACAATTACTTATACGATATGTAATAATGGAATCATAACTAATATAGATGATATTGGTTTATTAGCTAATGTACCTTCTGGTTTGAATATTGTCGCTAATGCCGATTTTAATATTAATGGTGAGGCAACAATTGCAGCAGGCACATTAGCTCCAAGTAACTGTGTTGACAGAATATTAGAATTAAACGTTGATCCTGGAGCTATTCCAGGTTCTCCCATACCTGTTGAACTAACAACCGTGCCGGGGGCATGTATAGATGGCATTCAGGTAATTGATGATATAATTCCCGGAATTGATGGTATTTTAACAATTTCAAAGAATGTTTCACAAAACATTATTTATAACGCTGGAGACCCGATTGTTTATGAAATCACAATTTGTAATACACAAGCACAGGCAGTTACAGGAATTATTGTAGAAGATATTCTGCCAACAGAGTTAATTTTTAATAGTGGCTTAACCATTGACTTTACAGACATAAGCGGAACCTTAACTTCAAATCCTTTTGATCTGGCCGGAGGTCAATGTACAACTTTAGAAATTTTTGCAGACATTGACGGAACTGTTCCGAATTGTACGAATATCAATAATTGTGCAACTGTTGTTTCCGGGAATGGATTATGTAATACAATTGATGATTGTTTTGACATTACCCTTGGCGGATTGGACGCAATAATTAGTGCAAGTACAGATGAAAGTTGTAGCGGTGCATGTGATGGTGAAGCAACTGTTACGGTTACAGGAGGCACTTCACCTTTTGTGTATTCGTGGGATGATCCATTGCTGCAAAACACATCTACAGCCGTTAATTTATGTGCCGGTATTTATAATGTAACAGTTACCGATGCCAATTTATGTGAAGCGACAGCAAGTGTTACTATTAACGATCCGGGTATTCCATGTGTCTCTAACTGTAATGTCTCATTCTGGCTAGATGGTACGTCTGTAGTAAACTTGATTCCTCCATGTGATGGAGTATCTCCGGCTCCTCCTCCCCCGTCTGTATGGATTGCATCGCCTTGTCCAGGTTCTAATTATGGTTATGTCATTTTTATTTATAACCCTTCTGGCAGTGAGACATGGAATGTTAATACTACAATAGACATACAATTAGACAATATGTTCTATTTAAACACTGTATATTCCACCTGTAATTTTACAACTACTACCGTACCCGGCAGTTCATCGGTACAGTATGTACTTAATTCGCCTATACCAGGGGGCACTTTCTGTCAGATAGGAATGACAACTCAGAATATCACAATACCCGGCAGTGGATTATGGAATACGACTGCCACAATGAACATAAATTGTGCTGATGGCTCTACTCCATCTTTTAATACCTCCCTACAGGAAGGACCAGATACATGTTCCTGTGATCCTAATGAAAAACAAGTTTCCCCTGCAGGTTGTGGTGAATTAGGGTTTATTACTAATCAAGAGCTTACTTATACACTGTTATTTCAGAATTTAGGTACTGGACCCGCACATGATATAGTTTTGCGGGATACAATAGATAATGATTTAGACCTTAATTCAATACAAATATTGGCAAGCAGCCATACAATTACAAATACTCAAATAAACCTGGCAGATCGTGAATTCGTAATCACCTTTCAAGGTATTGAGCTTCCTGCGGAACAAGATGATTCACCGGGAAGTAATGGTTTTGTAGCATATAGTATAATGCCTTTCCCGGGGTTACCGGAAGGAACTACCATTACTAACTCAACAGGTATCTTTTTTAACGGACTTCCGCCAGTTATTACCAATACGGTTATTAATACCATAGTAAATGATCCTGTTGTAACAGTGGACGCAGGACAGGATCAAATTGTATTTTTTGGATATGATCCTGAAGCATGTGTTACCCTTACAGCTACTGCTACTGGCGCTTTACCTCCATATAGCTTTGAATGGAGCACGGGAGAAACTACCCAAACTATTATAGTATGTCCTGAAGGAACTACTAATTATACTGTAATAGCAAATGCAAGCCGATGTTTATCTGCTCCTGATACTGTAACCGTAAATGTGGTAGATGTGCATTGTGGCAATAATAATAAAAAGGTGCAAATTTGCCATATTCCACCGGGAAATCCTGATAATCCGCAAACATTATGTATAAGTTCAAACGCTGTTCCTGCTCATTTGACAAATCATGGTGATTATTTGGGCCTATGTGTAGTGGATTCTTCATTATTTGACAGCTTAAATTTGCAAGTGCAATTTTCAAATGTGTTCTTAACAGCATATCCAAATCCTTTTTCACAAAAGACGATCATTACTTTTAGTTTGCCTGAACCAGGGAACGTTATATTAGAAGTTTTCTATTTAAATAGTTTGGATGTTGTCAAGTTGTTTGAAGGTTATGCAGAAGCGAATATCTTGTATCCAGTAGAATTTAATACCATAGATTTATCGCCTGGCATATATTTCTATAGATTGGTAACTGATACAGAAACATATAATAAGAAGTTGGTATTAATTAATGACTAAAAACATAGATTATGAAAACAATTAACTATTTATACCCGCTAAGTTGGCGGATTACAAAATTGGCTTTCTGTACAATTATATTTACAGTATTAGCTCAATTTTCTTATTCTCAAGTTCCTAATGACAGTTGTTTAAGTGCAACTAATTTAGGATATTTAGATTGGTTTCCCGGTGGTTGTGTGCCCAGTCCAAGTGGGAATGAGATGGATACTTGTGTTTTTGGTTCAAATACTAATTCCATTCCAAATTTTCCCTATTATTCCATGTCTAATTGTTCAGGATATACTAATTCAACTGCATCTCCTGCCAATGACGTATGGTATAAGTTTAAAACGCCAGGATTTTCTATATATGTGCAAAAAGAATCGCCATCTGCAATTGATACATTGCATTTGAATATTTGGGTAGGTAATAATTGCTCATCATTAAAGCAACTAAAATGCTATACAATGGACTCAATAAGTACGGTATTAATAGATACACTTGCGTTTTTTGATGTTTTAGCTACGATTTCTGAGGATATTTATTTACAATTTAGCGGAAATTCTGTTGGAGTAATGGGCGATTTTTATTTTGAACTTAGGGGATGTTTAGCATGTTCCTTTTATTCGTTTTATAATGCCGGTATTGCTCCTGACAGCTTGTGTTTTGACTACCAAACAGATTATTCTAATACAAGCTATACCGGAGCCAATGATGGGACAGCATCAGTTATAATAAGTGCAGGAAATGCCCCATATACATATAACTGGTCAGATGGGAATTCCGATAGTATCAGAACGAATTTATCTGAAGGTATTTATTATGTTACTATTTCAGATGTAAATGGGTGTACGGAAACAGATACTATTGAAATTCTTACTGATTCTGTAGTATCTATTATTAATAATATCTATGATGACAAGACATTTAGAATTTATCCGAATCCAAATAGGGGCGAATTTGTAATAGAAATGGATGTTTTAAAAGTGCAGGATTTGGAAATTAAATTGCTAAATATAACTGGTCAGGTGATTTATGATGAATATTTGCAACAATTCAAGGGTGCTTATCTCAAACGAATTGATGTAAAAGAGTTTTCTCCGGGGGTTTATCAGGTGCAGATAAAAACAGGTTATGGTGAAGTTAATGAAAAGATAGTTATTGAATAAACGTTCTCTTTCCTTTTCTTTTCAATCCTTTTGTGTCAAAGAACTACGAAATTTTCTGTTGAAACTAAAGTGTCAAATCGTTACTCTTTTCTTTTTGAAATTATTACGAGCGTTTCAACGGAGTACAATTTTTTATTTTATTGTTGCCAATGCATGGCGCCTGGGGTTCATCCCCGCCAAATTGGCGGGGCTATGCGCCTTTAACTGTCAATTTTTCCCAGATCTTCTTTCGTATCAATACCAATACTATCAATCCCGGTAATCGCAACCTTAATTTTATATCCATTTTCAATCCACCTTAGCTGCTCCAAAGATTCACTTTGTTCGAGCGGGGAGGGAGGTAGTTTTGTTATTTTTTCCAATATGTCGCTGCGGTAGGCATAGATGCCTATATGTTTATAAAAGGAATGCTCATGAAGCCATTTAGACTCAGGTATTCCCTTCAGGTATGGGATGGTTTGGCGGCTGAAATAGATGGCATTAAAATCTTTGTCAAATATTACTTTTACAATATGTGGGTCAAATAGTTCCCGGGTATTGTCTATTTTTTTAATCAGTGTGGCAATTTCAATAGGTGGTTTATTCAGCGTAGATATAAGGGTTTCTATTTGTTTGGGTTTAATAAAAGGTTCATCACCCTGGATATTTACAATAAAGTCATCAGGTTTTCCTTTACTGCTACTGCCGCTGCGACTTATTCGCCAGGCTTCAAAGCATCTTTCCGTACCGTTTTTATGGTCATGGCTTGTCATCACAACATGGCCGCCAAAAGCTAACACATGGTCATATATCTTTTTGTGGTCTGTGGCTACCAATACCTGGTTGATTGAACCGGCTTTTGCAGCTTGTTCATAAACGCGCTGTATCATAGATTTACCCTTGATATTTGCCAGCGGCTTTCCCGGGAACCTGGTTGAATGATACCGGGAGGGGATTATGGCTGTTATTTGTTTATTCATTGATTTTTTCTTTCGCCAGCTTCATCACAAAACCCACCTGCTCCTCTACTGTAATAGAAGTAACGTCTAAGAGATAGGCGTCATTAGCTTTTACGAGCGGGCTGTCAATGCGGGTTGTATCCAGGAAATCGCGGTTTTTGATGTTTTCAACGATCTGGTCAAAATCTTCTTTCTGGTTTCTTGCTAAATAATCTTTTTGCATCCTTTCTGCCCTTACATACAGATCGGCTTGCATAAATATCTTTAATTCTGCGTTGGGAAAGACTTTTGTTCCTATGTCCCTGCCGTCTATCACCACGCCCTTTTTTTTACCCAACTGCTGCTGCTGCGCAACCATAGCTTTTCTAACCTGGGTTATTGCACTTACCTCACTGACCTTTTCAGAGATATACATTTTCCTGATCTCCTCTTCTACATTCAACCCATTAAGATAAGTATCAGCTTTGCTGGCTGCTTTTTTAGTGGTATCAGGTGTTTGTAGAGACGTTGCATGCAACGTCTCTACAAACACCTGATACCGAAATGAAATATTAATAGCATCTAATGCTTTTGTTATGGCTTTATGATCAGAGGCGCTAATGTTATTTTGATGAAAATATAAGGTAACTGCCCTGTACATGGCTCCGGAGTCAATATAAGTGTAGGCAAGATTGCCGGCTACTGCTTTGGCGGTAGTGCTTTTGCCGCAGGAAGAGTATCCGTCAATGGCGATGATAATTCGCTTCGCTGTCATACGGTTGTCATTCAGTTGTCATACGATTGTATGACTAACAATTAACCGATAATAAATAACTATTGTAGCAACAATTTAATTACGCAATATTGTAATCATAAAATACATTATTTCATTGTTCAATTGTTAAGATGGTTATATGGTTATATGGCTTTATGGCAACTAAATTGCCAGCAATTAAGCAGCGAGTTTAAACCTATGAGATTAGTAACTCTTTCAGCTAATCACAAACCATTTAACCATATAGCCATATAACCATTTGTTGATTAATAACGAAAGAATCTATTTATTACAAATTAATGTTGCAAAACTAAATTGTTGCTACACTACCATAAAAAATCTAAGTGGATTCAACAATCCTTCATCGGGCAGGGTATGGGGCCGCCTTTTTTTGGTATTTTTTTGTTACTCTTGCAGCCATTTAAACCGCATGCTAAAAGAGAAAATACGAGGAAAAACAAAATAATTCTTTTTTTCATATGTTGCTATATTTGTGTGGTCACTTATTCATAGTTTGTGTCTGTTAATTCTACTGCCATTTTTAAGAACTTAAATTTATTTAAAAAAGAATTACTTAACATTTGCCTTAATGGTCAGATGCCTGTGAGCCGGCTCTGTATTTGCGCTCACATGAATGATCTTTTGCTGGAATCCCGCAGGATTATCACCGCCAAGCTCAACCGTTATTTCTCCCGTTCCTCCCTGTGGTATTGGTTCAGTGGGCCAGGAAACAACGGATGCGCCTGCATCTGCGGTTACATTGCTCAACATCAGAGGAAGATTTCCCGTGTTTGTGAATTTAAAAGTATGGCTTTTTTTTGTACCCGCATTCAACGTCCCAAGATCAACATCAGTTTGCTCAAATATCATAGTAGTGGTTGAAGCTTGCTGCTGCCCGACATTGAGAGGAACAGTAGCGGACTGCTGACCCAGATCAATGGGAACAGTAACGGATTGCTCACCAGGAGTAACGGGCTTTTGCCCTCCCTGCATCTGTGTGCTGATGCCTGTGCCTCTACCAATATCCGCACTCTTCTTTGAAGTCATTATCACGCCGGTCTGGATAATCAGGACAACGGCAATAATGCCCAACAAAGCTATTTTTAATTGTTCTTGCTTTTCTTTATTCATGGTTGTTTTTTTAATTTGATGCTAATATACGAATAAAAATCTGTATAATCAGCGTAATCAATGTAATCAGCGGTTATATTTTTCTACCTTTAACCACTCTCTGCTCTTTCCTGTATTTTTGTAGCTTCCTCTAGTCACGTGTCAGGTGAACTGAATTTAAATGATAAGCAGGCGATCTTTACATGAACACATGAACACACGAACACTTTCCCTAAGCTTCACAAGGAGTTACCATGTCTAATACTGTAATATACCATTTCCCTCCAATCAAAGAGAAATAAAAGCTCATTCCATCCGCTGTGAGGATAACCCCCAGGCTTACAGTAGATTCAATATTTTTTGCTTCTTTAATGTCCTGTCCGGAAATTCTATATTCCTTTGCCATAGCCGAATAATTAGCGGTAGCGTTTATTTTATTAAAGTTCTTTACATCATCCGAAAAACAACCTTGCTTGCTCCAACCATTCAATTTATCACAATCTACTGTAGGCAGCGCTTCATATTTTATAGCACAATCAATCTTTTGACCGGCAATCCATGAGTAAGATTCGATGATCTCTTCAAAAGATGTATATTTTGTTGCTATGGCAAATGCACCCGGATTACCAAGGACATAAATGCCATTTTCAGGATGAATATATTGATTGATCTCCGTATAATTCCTGGAGTAAATTAACCCCAAAATTTCATTAACATTGACAGCTTTAGCAATATCGGCTTCTTCAGGGTATAAAAGCCTTTGTAACTCTTCTATGAAAACAGAACCGGAAAGAGCAGAGTTATCTAAAATTTCTTTGATCTTTTCATCTTTCCGTTCCTGGTCTTTTTCAGAAAAGGCTTTTGTTGCCAGTATAGCAACAGCTACGTCTTTATCATTAAAAGTTACATTTTCATTTTTTATCCAGCCACTCTTTTTTCTCTTATTCCCAATCACTTCAAGCCAATCGTCCTGCTCATTTACCACAGCAACCATCTCCATAGTTTCAAAAGCATCATCTGTACCGGTTAACAGGTCGGGCCTTTTATGAATAACTGCCTTTTGGATAAAAGCTGCCGGTACTGCATCTATGGCAAGCAGATATGCATGAACCCACCCTTGTTTTCCATCAGATAACCTAATATTGTAAAATTCCCTGTTTTTATCAGTAGAATCTATGGCGGTATCTCCGAGCATGGTGAGGGTTTCACCAAGCGAAATTGAGGCTAACCATTTAGCCTGTTTTGAAGGTGCATCACGCAATGTGCTGCCCTCCCAGATACAAACCGCTGATAGCTCTTTGGCGGTGGTATCTTCCTGTTCAGATCGTTCTGTGCAGGAAGCCACTATTACCATAATAAGTAAGATTAAAATCTTTTTCATTATTTAAAAAATGTAAAAAGGAAACCTAAAATAAATGCTATCTGCCCTATCCAAAAGGCAAACATCCAGCGAATATTTTGGGTATGTAATGAGTGCATTTCTGTTCTTAGCCCACCTATTTCTTCTGCTAATCTTTTTTCAAATTTTTGTTCTGCATGTTCAATAATATCTCCCTTATTGTTACCATTAGCATCATTTATTAGGTCAACAAGAGAATCGGAAGCTTCATCTCCTAATTTCTCTCTTAAAGGTTTTGGTATTGTAATAATTGCCATAGTTTAGTATGTTTTATAATATTAAACGAATAATAATCAAAATTAGTTTATTTCATAAACGCCACCAAAATATCATGCTCGGTAATTATATGAACTTTGTTGTCTTTATCCCTAACTAATAAGGCTTTGTTTTCTTCGTTGATCAGCGATGAAAGTACATCAAGCGTGTTATCCATCGCCACAAAAGGAAACGGTTCATCCATTATCTCCCCAACAGGTTTACCCATGATATTAGGATTTTCGATCAGGGCGCTCACCACGTGAGTATCCATCAGGCTTCCAACTATATTACCATTTTCAAAGACGACAATTTGTGATATTGCCGTTTTGTTCATCTTTTTGATCGCTTCACCTACTGTTTCATTTTTTTCAATGGTTATAAGCTTTCCATTTTCTCTCTTACTTAGTATAATTTCCCGGGCCGTAGCAAATCCTTTCTTTTCCAGGAAGCCATGATCATTCATCCAGTCATCATTATAGACTTTATTGAGATAGCGTGTTCCATGGTCGGGCAGGATTATTACCATAAGATCGTCTTTATTCAAATGCTGCTTTGCCCATTCCAATGCTCCATGAACCGCTGAACCTGAAGACCAGCCGGCAAATATGCCTTCTTCTCTTACAAGCCTTCTCGTCATCAGGGCTGCATCTTTATCAGTAACCTTTACAAATTCGTCAATCAGGTCAAAATCTACGTTTTTAGGAAGTATATCTTCGCCAATTCCCTCGGTGAGGTAAGGATATATCTCATTTTTATCAAAAATGCCTGTTTCTTTATACTTTTTGAAAACCGAGCCATAAGTATCTATTCCCACAGTTTTGATATCTTTGTTTTGTTCTCTCAAATACTTAGCCACCCCGCATATCGTTCCTCCGGTACCTACTCCTGCTGCAAAACAGGTGATCTTACCCTCTGTCTGCTTCCAGATCTCCGGCCCGGTGGATTCATAATGAGCGGCTGTATTGGACAGATTATCGTATTGATTCACATACACGGAATTGGGTATTTCTTTGTGAAATTTCCTGGCAACAGAATAATAAGACCTCGGATCATCCGATGACACATTGGTAGGGCAAACGACCACCTCTGCTCCAAAAGCCCTGAGAATATTTATTTTTTCCTGTGATTGCTTGTCTGAGACCGTAAAAATACATTTATAGCCTTTGGAAATAGCAGTTAAAGCTAATCCCATACCGGTATTGCCTGACGTCCCTTCTATGATGGTGCCGCCAGGTTTGAGTGTTCCTTCTTTTTCAGCATCTTCAATCATTTTTAAAGCGATCCTGTCTTTTACGGAGTGGCCGGGATTAAAATATTCAACCTTGACCAGGATGGCGCCCTTGATGCCTTTAGTTAGCTGGCTGAGCTTTATCAGGGGCGTGTTTCCAACGGTTTCTATGATGGAGTCGTGATACATTGTTCTATTGTTCTATTGTTCTATTGCATTGTATTGAGTGTCTGTATTTTTTCAAAAATTATCTTTTGATTGTATTCTTCAAATATAATTTTGAACTTGTTAAATATATCTTTTCTTCCTAATAAATATGGAACTTGTTCCGTTAAAGCAATAGCTACATTTGATTTTATTTCAACATTTGCGATTTTAAGTTCAACTTCCTTTATTATTACTGATATACCACCACGCCCAACTCCACTTAATCCTTTAATTTCTTCATCTTCGATCCTAATTCCTAAAAATCTAATAAATGATAAAGGTAAAAGTGTTATATCTGCTCCTGAATCCACACAACCCAATGCAGAAACCCAACCTGTATTTGTTTTTATTCCGAATTCAATAAGCGGCATTAGAATTTCTCCAAATATAGGCGTACTTTCTTTTTTATATCTGAATTCCATATCAAATAAATAGGCCCTCTTTCCGAACAAATGCCAATACTGGGTTTTTGTCTGGATGTTCTTTTTTAGCTTTTTGGTAAACTTTTATCGCATTATTTCCACTGGCAACCACCTTGTTTTTAATGATTGCGATATGCTTACCTCTATAGCTCTCAAGTTCATCGGTGGCATTAGCAAACCATTTTAATTCTTCGCTCATTTTTTTCTAATAATTAATTGAATCAAAAATAGTAAAGATCATTGAAATTGCAAAATTTTAAAGTATATTTTATGTAAAGAAAAGTTTTGGTCTTGAAAAAACTAAAACTTTAACCCAGCGCCTATACTGATGCTTAGATCATTAAATTTATAAAATTCTTTCATTTCATAGTCAAATCCTGCGGTTCTTTGTTGTTTTATTGATAAACCAGGATTGTGTACTCTTTGCCATCTGCTGCCTAAAAACAAAATATCAACCGGAAATGATAATTCAAGATTAAGTTTGTCTGTAATGAAATATTTTACACCTGGAATAAATCCCAATAAAAATCCTGTATACAAATAGTGATATTTATACGAAAATGATAAATATGGAACTGTAATTTGGTCATAAAAAGAATATTTCATCGAACTCCCTATGTAAGGCTTGAAATCAGTTTCCTCATTTTTTAAAAAATAATAATTAAATTGATATTTTAATCCGATATCAATACGTCTAATTTTTGCACCACTAATAATATTCCCTTGATTATCAGTTGATTTTGTGTCTCTTTTATTGATACTTAATTTACTCAATTCAAATCCATGTGTAAACTTAAAGGTACGGCCTACCTCAATTTCGGGAGCAATATTTCCAAAGTTTGCTTCTTTAATATAATAGGAATAGTATAGATTTACTTTTTCTTTATCTTGAAAGGAATAGTATAGATTTATCTTTGCAATTTTTACTTTTAATTTCTTGTCATTTTCATGATCCTGACATACGGCTAGTATAGTAGGAAAGGTAACAAGTAAAATGAATAGAGCTGGTGTTATTTTATTATTACGCATTAAAAAAAGTTAAATTATTGTTTGCAAGTTAAAAAATATATCTACCTTCGCGCCCTGGTTTTACACTAACTAAATGTGTGCCAGGTGGAAACACCTGGCGCCACTTCAAAAACTATGGAAATTCTAACAACTACCGTTGCACGAATTATTTTCGCATTGCCATTTGGTATCTTTGGCGTTATGCATTTTATGGGGGCGAAGGATATGGGAGGCATGGTTCCTTCTTTTATTCCAGGAGGTGTTTTTTGGATTTATCTAACCGGTGCTGCTTTGGTAGCAGCCTGTATTAGCATCATTATTCAAAAAATGGCAAAGTTGTCATGCCTGTTATTGGCTCTTATGCTGCTTTTATTTATTCTTACTATGCATATACCGGGCTTAATGAATGAGATGACTATGCAGATGTCTATGATGTCATTGCTAAAAGATATGGCACTCATGGGCGGAGCGCTTACTTATGCAGGTATTTTTGCTAAAGAAGAAGCATAAGTAATCCCAACAATTTAATACAAACCCTCCTTTTCTCATTAACCCCTGACTTAAGTCAGGGGTTAATGAGAAAAGGAGGGTTTTTTTGTGGGTTTGAAACAGGGCAGTCTGAAAATCTATCTTTGTTTATAAATAAAAAAATAATCCTCCGAAAACAAACAGACCTGGTTTTTAAAAACTATGGTATTAATAAAAATTTTGTCTTCAGGTAATTGAATAGTCCTGGTATTAAAATTGTAAAGATGAAACAGGTGTATTTTATTGTCTTCCAGGTAATATAGTTCTTCATTGAGAAAGCCGAAACTTTCGAGCCGGGTGAAAGGGAGTTTCTTTTTATAGTTACCTAGGTTATCAAACACTAAGATCCCGGAATTATAGTCGTTGATAAAGAGCATATTCTGGTATTCCCGCATGAAGTTGATATCGTAGTCCCGGGCATCAAGCAGCAGGTCAAGTGGCGTTTCAATCGTAATGGTTTGAAGCTGAATGTCATGCTTTTTTAAGCTAAAATCGCTATCATCAATGATCCACAGGTTATTATCCGCGGCAAGGGTAGCTGTTCTTGCAAATCCAATGGATGAAAGGTCAAAATTATAAATGGATATCGGTGCAAGAAACCTGTCAAGCATTACGTACTCCTGAAAGTCTTTATAGAATAAAAATATCTTTACGCTGTTCCAGGCTTCAATCAATGAAATGCTGCCTATTTTCTGTGGAGAATAGGTTAATTTAGTATTTCCTGCTGTATCATATTTATTTACATTTCCGTCTCCGTCACAAACAAAGATATTGTTATACCTGTCAACGGAAACTTTATCAGGTGACTTTACCGGTATGGTTTTAATTAGTTGTAGTGATTGGCTGTAACAGTTGAGAGTTGATCCCGATAAATATCGGGAACAGTTGACAATCAGCAGTAGACAAAGCGCAGCACGTAGAGCGCGCAACACATAGCGGATGGCGTAAATAATATGGTTAGTTTTAGGTTTCAAAATATTTAAGCTCCAGCTTTTCACCATCAAAAACAGCATAAGCGCAGTGATGAACCCATTCTCCCAGGTTTATATACCGGCTGTTTTCAGAAACATCCATATCCATAGGCAAATGCCGGTGACCGAAAATATAATAATCGTGATGGGAGTTTGATTCTATTTGTTTGCAAAAGTTAAACAGCCACTCCTTTTCTCCCATGAATTTTTCTTTCTGATCTTTAGCAAGCCGGCTTCTTTTTGAGGCATAATGACCAATTGCTATACCTGCATTGGGATGTATCCATGCAAAAAGCCATTGACAAATTTTACTTTCAAAGATCTTTTTTATAAGCTTGTACAGTTTGTCGTGTGGGCCAAGTCCGTCACCGTGGCCTGTCAAAAATTTTTTGCCGGAAATGATAATTTCCTGGGCTTTTCTATAAACAGCAATGTTTAATTCTTTGGTAAAATAATCAAACATCCACATATCGTGGTTGCCCGTAAAAAAAACAACTGTGATGCCTTTGTCTGTGAGCTCTGCAAACTTGCCCTGGATCCTTATAAAACCCTTAGGGATGGCGTGCTTATACTCAAACCAAAAATCAAATATATCTCCTAATATAAATACAGCTTTTGCATCATTTTCTATACTGTTAAGCCATCTTACTATTTTTTTTTCCCTTTCAAGACTTTCAGCCGGGTTAGGCATACCGAGATGGAAATCGGAGGCGAAGTAAACTTTTTGACCGTTTTTGAGATGATCAATTGATTTTATCATTTATTTTTTAATGAGTATCCACTTTTATACCTAACCGCAAAGACGCAAAGGATAATTTTTAAAAAGACTTTGCGTCTTGGCCCCGAGTACTCGGGGGTGAAAAAAATTAGGTATGATTACGGATAGTCATGTATTTTTAGTAAGAAATTTAGTTTATCTCAACGCCAAATCTAAATGTTCTTTCCGGTAATTCTTTGGTTTTATCAAAAAAGTTGCAAAAAGTCTTGACTTTAGTACAAAAATCACCTATATTGTGAAAAAATATGAGCATTACTATGAAAAATTATTCTTTACAGGTAAAAAATCTCACATGCAAGAGCTATAACTGTATACAGAAGCTAAAGGAACAGTTAGAAAAAATTCATGTTCATGTAAATAATATAGTGCCGGGAAAGATCATTCTTACCAATAAGCCTGGTCAGTTTCGGTTGATGAGGATAAGGGTTGTTTTAAGAAATAATAAAATGCAGCTTATTGTTAGCAGAAAGCAAATGATCGTGGAAAAGATAAAAGGTACCATAAATAATTTAATTTTTAATAGCAAAATAAATATGAACAACTCTGATTATATAAGTGA
>VRUD01000036.1 GCA_019456305.1 Cytophagales bacterium
CATCTGGTTCTCCAAATTTGAATTGGGCTCTTTATGCTGGATTAGAAGTTAAAGTCGGAGCAAGAATAGAAGCATTTAGTAAGACATTATTTGATTATAGCGCAACAGTAATTAAAGATTCAATAATTTTAGATCAAGGTGTTGGAGGTCCAATTACTTCTACTCTAACTGACCCAAGAGATGGCCAGGTATATAATACAGTACTTATCGGCACTCAATGGTGGATGGCAGAAAACCTCAATTACGGAACTTATGTGCCGATAGCAACCGGACAAGCGGGCGCAGGCACACAAAAATATTGTCAGAATCTTGCCGGAGTTAATGATGCTTCTTGTCCTTTTGGCGGTTTATATGAATGGACAGAAATAATGAATGGCTCCGCTTCCTGCAACGGCACAGGTGCGCCACCTAATGATAAGTGCCCGACAAATGTACAAGGAGTATGCCCTGCAGGCTGGCATGTACCTTCTCATTATGAGTGGACTACTTTAGAAAAAAATGTTGGCACCAACCCGGGTGCTTTCCCTTACGATATAACTACAACCGGAGTATGGCTTGGAACAGATGAAGGCGGCAACCTCAAACAAACCGGCATCGCCAACTGGACAACTCCCAACACAGGCGCCACCAACACCAGCGGTTTTACAGCCCTTCCGAGTGGCCAGTCCTGGTCCGGTTCGTTCTACTATACCGGTAGCTACGGTTACTGGTGGAGTTCTACCGAGAGCAGCGGGGCGAATGCGTGGGCCCGGGAGCTGATCTATAATACCGCTCAGGTGCGCAGGGGCTACGCCAATAAGGCAACCGGCTTTAGTGTGCGTTGCGTTAAGGACTAAGTGTGCCAGGAAGCACATCAAAACGATTACGTTTTAATGTGCATGTTGTTTTCAAGATGGTTTACCCTGTGGAATCCCGCAGAGCTGGACTATTCAACAGGGTGGGCTGTAAACACTTGCTTTGTAAGTATCAGAAACGAGCTGTTATAGATAAACAGAGGTCTCACAAACGATAAGGACAAAGAAAAGCATACAGAATTGAACCACCGACAGGGGGTAACGATGCTGATTCATGGGCCTATCGTTGTTGGATACCAAGATGATAATGAAATCAAACCTTGAAGGTTTAAGAAATAATAGGAATAACATCAAAAAAAATGAAACAAGAAACCAGTTAGGCTTCATAAATTGTAATTTGCATAAAAAACTGTATCTTTGATAAAAATAAATAAAATGAAAAATATTACGGTACCAATAGAAATACCATCAGATTTGTTGATTACGCTTAATCAGTCTGAAAAGGAGTTGAAATCGCATTTTCAGACAGCAATCGCTATTTGGCTATTCCAAGAAGGGAAATTGACAATTGGGAAAGCTATACAATTATCTGGATTAACCCGCTATGAATTTGAAAAAGCACTTACGAAAAACAATATCCCGATCTCAGAATTGGACACTGGCCAGATAATTTCTGATGTTGAAAAACTAAGTAATTTGTAGTCTATGAAAATAGTTATTGCTGACACGGGAGCATTAATTTCCCTTGGTCTGACTGGACATATTTACTTAATTGATAAAATTTTTGGGGACTTCTATATTGCAAATGCAGTTTGGGAGGAACTACAGAGATATGACAACCCTGATTTTGATAAAAGTCTTCTGGTTCAACTAAAAAAACGAGTAGAAAGTATCAAATCCAAAAATCATCTTTCTGTGATAATGGATTACGGTGAATCTGAATCAATAATTTTATACGAGGAATTAAAAGCTGACTATTTGCTTATAGATGACAATAGAGCCAGGATTATTGCTGAATCATTGGACGTTAAATGCATTGGATCAATAGGTTTACTTATAAAAGCAAAACAGAAAGGACTGTTAAGTGATTTGAAACCGATCTTTGAGAAGTGGATTATAACTGGTAGATATTTCTCAAAAAAACTATTGAACAAGATATTATTACAAACTGGAGAAACACTGATTAAATAAGAATTACAAAGCCTAACAAGCGGTCATAAATAATTGCGGGTGAGGTGGTTAGTCAAGCGTTTATGGTTCGTATCAACTTCATCTTGGTTTGAAAGGAAAGTGCCTCGTACTCCGCAACTATTCATACCTCCGATCCGATAACTATAACTCTAAACCAATAAACTAAAAACATTAATAATTCACTTAGCCTGATTAATTCATAAATTATTAATTAAATAGAACGCAGATTTACCCCAGACATTATCAATGCAAATTTTACGGTTTCGTTTATTACCTACATAAAATAAAAAAAACAAATATTGAAAATACGATTCAACATTTGTTAACTTTACTCCATCAAAACAAACAAGCAGCAGTAGGCAGCAGCAGGAGGCAGGACTGCCAACTGCCGCTGCCTACTGCTGCTTGTTAACTTTACTCAATCAAAACATTACAAGCAATATGCCAACTCCACACCAAATCCTAAAAGAAAGTTTCGGATTCTCTGAATTTCGTGACAAGCAACAGCAGATCATTGAATCGGTATTAAACGGCAAAGATAGCTTAGTGCTGATGCCCACGGGTGGAGGCAAATCACTTTGCTACCAGATCCCGGCATTGGTCTTTGAGGGGCTGACGGTGGTTGTTTCGCCATTGATCGCATTGATGAAAGACCAGGTAGATGCGCTAAAGCTCAACGGAATTGATGCGGCTTTTTTAAATTCTACATTAAGCTACGGGGAACAAGATCAAATAACAGCAAACCTGAAAGCCAACAAAATAAAGCTGCTTTATATTGCCCCTGAGCGCTTGTTTTCCCGGGAAATGCAATTTCTAAATTTTCTCAAATCACTATCCCTACCTGCCGACCTGTCCCGTGCCGAAGGTCGGGAAGCATCAGCGCAGGTAGGAATTTCACTATTTGCCATTGACGAAGCGCATTGCATATCACACTGGGGACATGATTTCAGGCCTGAATACCTCATGCTTTCTAAGTTAAAAAAGGAATTTCCAAAAGTGCCTGTGATAGCGCTTACTGCAACCGCAGATGTGCAAACCCGAAAGGATATTCTGCAAAAACTTCAGCTAAATAATCCGGAAACCTTTATATCCAGCTTCAACAGGGAAAACATTCATTATTTTATACAACCAAAAAGAAGGAGCTATGACAGGCTCGTTGATTTTCTTAGGCAGCATGAAGATGAATCAGGTATTGTGTATGTGTTGTCAAGGAAGTCGGCAGAATATACAGCAGAAGACCTTCAGAATGACGGATTTTCTGCTAAACCATACCATGCAGGATTAGACAAAGACATACGCGATAAGCACCATGAACTTTTTATCAAAGACCAGGTAAAGATCATTGTAGCCACCATTGCCTTTGGAATGGGGATTGACAAATCCAACGTCCGCTTTGTGGCACACATGGACTTGCCCAAAAACATAGAAAGCTATTACCAGGAAACAGGCAGGGCGGGACGAGACGGGATTAAAAGTGAAGCCCTGCTATTTTACAGCTATGCCGATGTCATCAAACTAAAAAAATTCGTAGAAATTGAAGATAACAAGGAGCAATCTGCCATTATGCTGCGCAAGCTTGATAAAATGGCTGATTACTGCCAATCAAAAAAGTGCAGGAGAAAATACATGCTGGAATATTTCGGAGAAACTTACCCGCATGAGAACTGTGATTCCTGTGATATCTGTCTTGACAAATATGAAAGATTTGACGGTACGGTCATAGCACAAAAGGCCCTTTCTGCAGTAACAAGATTAAACGAAAGGTTCGGTATCAACTATGTCATTGACTTTTTGAGAGGATCTCAGTCGGAAAAGATAAAAGAATGGCATAAAAAACTTAAAACCTATGGGATAGGGGCCGAAATAAGCAAAGATGACTGGCGCACGTATATCAGGAATTTGATAGATGAGGAGTATCTGGCAGTTACTGAAGGTGAATATCCTGTATTGAACCTGACCCAAAAAAGCTCTCCTGTACTCAATGGGCAGGAAAAAGTGATGTTGGTAAAAAGCGTTACAAGGGAAACTATAGTTGAACAAACGATGAGCTATGAAGATGAACTGCTTAAAAAGCTCAAAGCCATCCGTTACGAATTATCCATCCAGGAAAATGTGCCTGCCTATATCATATTTTCAGATGTTACTCTTATAGAACTTTCTACCTACCTGCCTCAGGATTTTGAAGAACTGAAACAGATATCAGGTTTCGGTGAAATAAAGCTGG
Source organism: Cytophagales bacterium (assembly GCA_019456305.1). NCBI lineage: Bacteria > Pseudomonadati > Bacteroidota > Cytophagia > Cytophagales > Cytophagales bacterium. The sequence goes on from VRUD01000036.1 coordinate 4,210, forward strand.
CAAAATATGGAAACCTTTTCCTTGATGCCACCGTCCGATATTGCAGGGAGAAGGATTTGAAGTCTAAAATTCATTATAAAAAGCCAAAACGCCAAAGAAAAAGCAGACCGGGTTCTGCCACCAAACCCGATACGAAAGTAGAAACTTTTCAACTATTCAAAAACGGGAAAAGCATCCCTGATATTGCTACAGCAAGAGAATTAGCCACCAGTACCATTGAAGGACATTTAGCTCATTTTATCCTTGATGGACAGATTGAACTAAAAGACCTTGTACCTGCTGAAAAAGTACCGGATATTGAGAAAGCCGTCATGCTCCATGGCAGCCAGGCTTTATCGCCAATCAAAAATGAGTTGGGGGATAATTTTAGTTATGGAGAAATAAGGGCAGTGATAAATCATTTACAGAAGGAGAAGCTGAACGCATAAGGCATGGAGCATAGAGCAATACCATCACAGTTTGTTTCTTTTAACTAAACGGTTGAGTATGCTATCAAAGTTTTTTTAACAAATGTCAAATCTAAAACCATACAATGCTAAAATAAAGATCGGTAAAATTGAAGCCGAAATATTTTGGCAAACGACTAATTGTGAGCATTTCTTACAAAACTATTTTTTATATCAATGAATACAAAGACAATTACCAAAATAAAAAAAATGGCTAAAAGAGTTAATACGGCTGACAAGAAGAAAAAACCGTCAAACCAAAACTCGAAAATTTTTCCAAAAGCATTATGGAAAGACGCCAATGGAGATCTTTTCTACAAAAAAAATGGAAAATTAGTACCATTTACCGGTGATATTGAAAAATGGCTCGGGGTAGAAGAAAGTTAATCTAATTATATTTATCATAATTACTATTTTATGGATAAATGGAAAGAGTTTGAAATGCAGTTGATTTAATAAATATTAATAACAATAGGGTCAACCAGCACCCAGTAACCAGCATCCAGTAACTGATAATTTGATGCATGATGTTAATAATAATTACAATTTAAGTTGCTTTTTTTTTAATTTAGCTTTTTAGGTTCATTATAAAATTGGTAGTATGTATTTCTCCATTGTGATTGAATTGCATAAATACTTTGTACTTGCTTTCCCTGGGGAAATTAGTATGTAAGTAAATATCGGGTCCGGTGGTTTCAGATTCCATGGGATGAACATGTAAATATTCTTCAATGTCTTCACTAAGGATAACCATGTGTGCCAATGCTCCTAAATAAGTATCCAGGTTATTTACTGCTTTCCCGTCTTTGGTAATATTAATTTGTAATTGAATAGATGTTTTGATTGCAAAATCTTTGTCGGCACCTAATTTGACTGTATATCCATCTCCTTCCCATACTAATCTTTCATCTCCCAAAGGAATCTTTGCCTTTTCTTTTCCGGAAACTTTGATAGGAATTTTCTCTATCTGGTTAGCTGCCTTGGAGGGTGTGTAATCAAGGAATATAATATAATCGCCACCAGAGAGAAATTTCGTTTCTTTTAATCCCCTGCCTTTAGTATAATCTTCACTTTCAGCTAATACATCAATTATATGATCTCCACTAGCAGTGTACTCGGGATGGATATGTTCAAAATAAGACAAGTCTTTACTGAACACCATCATGTGGATTTTTTTTTCGTGTACGATATCTAATGGAACAAGAGCGGTCTCATTGGATTCATCTATGGGTCTAAAAGTAAGTGTAGCTGCTTTTCCGGCTTCAATTTGAACCGGGTCAGAACTGTAATCCATTCTATATGATTTTGAGCTTGTTGCTTTATCTGAATGTACTAAATTCATTCCGCAAACAGGGCATTTGCCGGGTTTATCACTCTGGCTTCCCTCGCAAGCCATCGGGCAGGTGTAAATATGCTTGTGATCATCACCTTCATCATGTGAATGTTCGTGATGTTCACCGTCCACGTGTTCGTGGGCTGCTTCACTTTGATTATCTCCTGAATTACTGCATCCGGAGATTAACATTGTTCCAAGCGTAAAAGCACTTGCAGTTCCTAAAATTAAAATTGTCTTTTTCATAATTTAATAAATTTAAAGGTTAGTATATATATTTTTGCCTCGTAGAAAGATTTCTTCATTTATTTCCTTTGTTTTTTTCTCAGCTTCATTTCTCTTTCTTTCAGAATTCCGTCAAAATAATCCTTCAATCCAATTTCAATTTTCTTCTTTGTCATTTCCCATGTCAATTCATTCAACATTTTTGGCATTTCAGTTTTTTCGGCATCGTCAAAATCCTTGATTCTTAATATAATGGTTTCTTCATAAGGCGCCATCGTTGAATATTTTTCTTTAAATAAGCCAACCATTTCTTTTATGCTGCATTTGTCGAGCAAAGCGGCAACATCCACTAAATCCTTTTTTGTTTTTCTCCCGGTGAAGGGGTCGCAGGTTATTTTAATTTTCATGGCGGCAATTTCTTCCGGGTGTGCCATGCGAATTCCATCTTCAACAAGGGCATTGCGGATGAATTTATTTTTGTGGTCCACAATGTCAACTTTTACTCCTTCATTAGTTATTGTTCGAATCATAATTCCACCCTTTGGTTTAACCCCGCTTTTCAAATTGAATTTTTCAATTAATTCAGCAGCTATTTCATCCCCTGAAAAATCATTACTTGTAAACAGGTCAATATCCATTGATTCCCTGTGCCCTAATTGTAATGACAGGGCAGTACCGCCAACAAGGCGGAAATTCTTAAGCGACTTCATCTCCATCAGTTGACGAAGGGCTTTTAGTAACTGCGGGGATACTCCTTCAGTTCGTAGCATTTGAATTTTTTTTCCGGAATTCCCAAAAATGCAGAGGCCGTTGCAAGTCCATATGCATCAAGGTTATTGGTAGAAAGTAAAAGTTTTGTCACATATTCTTTGCCATAGCAGATAATGATGTCGGCAACCTCCTGAAAGTTTCCATAATTAAAAACACGGCAAATTATAAAATCGCCACTTTTTTCGTAATTGATATTCTCTATGGAAACATCCCAGAAAACAGCAGGATTTATTTCGGGAATATACTTGGGAAATTTCATTAATGTAATTTTTAAAACTACGAAATTAAGAAAAAAACGAAAAAAAACTTCATTTATTATCTGAAATTATTGAATAGTAAGAATCCTGTAAATTTAACCGGATTAGTTACTAATCTTCAAATTCATTTTGATTCTTGTTTTCCAAATACTTTTTCAGCGCTCTTTCTCCAAAGAGGTGAAAAACAACAGGGGTAACAATCATATCTAATAAAGTTGAGCTAATTAGCCCACCAATAATAACAGTGGCAACGGGGTAAAGGATTTCCTTTCCGGGTGCATCTTTTGCCAATGTAAGGGGGATGAGTGCAAAAGCTGCCGTTAAAGCTGTCATCAAAACCGGAACTAATCTCTCCAATGAACCCCTGATAATCATTTTCTTGCTAAACTTTTCACCTTCGTGCTCTACTAAGTGCAGGTAGTGGGAGATCATCATAATACCGTTTCGTGAAGCAATGCCCGTGAGGGTAATAAATCCGACTAAAGAAGCCACAGAAAAAACGCCCCCTGTGAGCATTACGGCAATTATACTTCCTATCAATGCAAGTGGAATGTTCAGCATTACCTGTAACACAATACGTGAAGATTTAAAATAGGAATACAGCGCTAAGAATACGCCTGCCAGGGAGAATATGCTCAATATCAAAATAAGGCGTGAAGCTGTTTTTTGGCTTTCGAATTGCCCTCCATAGGTAATAAAGTATCCTTGCGGTAATTTAATATCCTGCCCGATCTTATCCTCTATTTCTACAACGGTGCTGCCCAGGTCCCTTCCCGATACATTACAGGAAACAACCATTCTTCGCTGTGTATTCTCGTGGTTGATGGTATTGGGGCCATTCTCAAAATAGATGTCGGCAATTTCTTTTATGGGAATTAACTCCCCTGTTGGTGTTTCCATCAATGCCCTGCTGATTTCATCAATATCGCTTCTTTCATTCTCAGGTAACCTAAGGATAAGCTCAAAACGTTTTTCTTTATCCAAAATTTGGGAAACTACTTTGCCCTGGTACAATATTTCCAGGTCCTGCACGACTTCTCCTCTCTCTAACCCGTAATATTTGAGCGCGTCTTCTTTAGGACGAATCAGCAACTGCGGTATTTGCACTTGCTTTTCAATCTGTATATCCACTACACCATCAACAGTAGAAATAGTATTTTTTATTTCATTAGCGTATTTTCTCAGTTCCATCAGATCATTCCCGAATATTTTAATAGCCACTTGTGCCCTTACGCCTGAAAGTAAATGGTCTAAGCGGTGTGAAATCGGCTGACCGATGTTGAAGGTGACCCCCTTCAATATAGACAGCTTTTCTCTGATGTCCTGAATGATTTTATCCCTGCTTCGTTTTTCAATATCTTTCTTGAAAGAAACCTCAATCTCGGAATTGGCAACCGGTTCAACGTGTTCGTCTAATTTCGCCCTGCCTGTTCTGCGAGCGGTAAATGCTACTTCGGGTACTTTTAGAATTTGTTTCTCAGCGATGCTGCCCAGCTTGTTGCTTTCTTCCAGAGAAGTGCCGGTAGGCGCAACTGTATTGATGGTTAAAGACCCTTCATTGAATGGAGGTAAAAATTCGGTGCCAAAAAACGGAACAAAAGAAAAGGCAATGAGAAACAAAATTGCTGCACCTGTTAACACTTTCTTCGGGTTGCTCAAACCAAAGTGGAGCAGCATGGTATCCTGCTTTTTGAGCCACCTGACTAAGAAGCCATCTTCCTCGGTTTTCATTCGTTTTATATTCGGAAGCAGGTAGTAGCACATTACGGGAGTAACAGTTAAAGCAACCAATAATGAAGCTATTATTGAGGTGATATAAGCAACACCTAATGGGGCAAATATTCTTCCTTCCATTCCGCTTAAAGCGAATAAGGGGATAAATACCAATACCACAATGATGGTGGCATAAAAAATCGAATTTCGCACTTCTGTTGAGGCATCATATATGACTTTGAGGGGCGGCTGCGGGTTTTCAGAATGACGGTTTTCACGCAAGCGCCTGAAAACATTTTCTACATCCACAATTGCATCATCAACCAGTTCACCAATGGCAATGGCAATACCACCGAGTGTCATTGTGTTTATGGTGATACCAAATGCCTTAAATACCAATGCAGTAATAATAAGTGATAATGGAATTGCTGTAAGGGTTATTAAAGTAGTTCTGAAATTGAGTAAGAACAGAAACAAAACAATGATAACTAAGACAGCTCCGTCTCTTAATGCTTCTACAACATTAGATAATGCAGCTTCAATGAAATCAGCCTGCCTGAATACATCTGTGTTTATTTTAACATCAGATGGTAAGGATGGTTTTAATTCATCCAGTGCTTTGATGACTTCAGCCGTAAGATCAATAGTGCTGGCGTTGGGCTGTTTTTCCACGGTCATTATAACGGCAGGAATACCATTTAAACTTCCATCTCCTCTTTTGAATTTAGCTCCGAATTTCACTTCGGCTACCTGTGATATAAGTATCGGGATGTTATCTTTATAACCGATGACAATATCCTCTATTTGTTTAATTGATTTCAGCCGTCCTAAATTGCGGATCAGCACTTCTGAACCACTTTTGTTAAAGAAATTTCCGGTGGTGTTGAGATTGGATTTTTCCAGGGCATCCATCACCTGGTTGATGGATAATCCGGCAGCATTGAGCCTGGGCATTGAAACCAGCACCTGGTATTGCAGGACATCCCCCCCGGTTGGAATAACCTGAGATATGCCGGGTATGGACAATAACCTTCTACGAATATTGTAGTCGGCTATGGTTCGTAAAACTGCCAATGAGGTAGAACCTGTCCCGATATTATCGGAATCTGTAGTAAGCCCGATCAGCATTATCTGACCCATAACGGAAGAAATAGGACCTAAAACGGGAGTAACACCATCCGGTAATTGCTCCTGAATGGTTTGCAGCTTTTCATTTACTATCTGGCGGGCTTTATAAATATCCATTCCATAATCAAATTCAACAAACACCAACCCCAACCCGATTGAAGAGTTAGAGCGGACTTGCTGAACATTGGCAGCGCCGTTCAAGGCGGTTTCCACAGGCAAAGTAACCAATGCTTCCACTTCTTCAGGCGCCATTCCTTCGGCTTCGAGAAAGATGGTTACGCGGGGGCGGTTCAAGTCAGGTAATACATCAACCGGCAGATCTATTGCTGTGTATGTCCCGCCAATCATAAGAATTACTGCGAAGGCAATGACGATTAAGCGGTTGGTGAGGGAGAATTTTATGATTTTGTTTAACATGGTTCTATTGTTGTGGCTCGTTATTTTTCATCTTCTTCATTTTCTGCTTTTTTATAGCATATATCTAATACCCACAATTAAATTCCCCCTGCTTTTCATCATTGCTTCCGGAGTGTTTTGATAAAGTGGTATCTGATAAAGTGCCTCAAAAATAAAGGAAGAATAAACCATTTTAAACCCGGGAGAACCAAGGAGTTTTTTAGAAGTGAACATTCCTGGCGTATTGGTGGTATTAAACTCATGTGAATAAGAAAATTCCATAACCGGAGAAAATAGATTATCCGAATTGTTCTTATATGGAAACAAACGAGAAAAGGCAGAATTGATGTGGAGCACATCGTTATAATTGCTTGTTGCCTTCTTGTTGATATCCTGAAAAGTATAAAAAATGTTAAGGTCAAATAACCAGAAACGGTGGCGATATGAACAATTAACTCCGGTTTTCGGACTCCATATTTTGTCGCTGATTTGTTCATTTCCTACTGGAATATTTGAGGCAATTGTAGGAGCAATACCAAAAGTGTATGTAGCAGTATTTTTCCGAAATGCCTTAATTTTCATTAGAAAATATGGATCGTCAAACCCATTTTGAGACGTTTTTTCATTAAAAACCATATTTCTTATCTGGTAGGATTGTCTTGTCATAAGTGTAATTTTCGATGTGAGTCCATACACTACCACCAGCGGAAAAGCGTGCACATATGTTTCCATGCCTGAATTATACATATTCATCAAACGATATTGCGTTCTTAAAATCCACCTATCTTGAGCGGGTGTCAGTCCTGCATCTACGCTTATTCCATCTGCATATACCAATAAAGCACATGACAACAGGAAAAAACAACTGAGTAATTTTTTCACTAATGAAGTTTTCATAAATACTGAATGGGCCTTATTCAACTTTTTCACCCGGGGTGAAATTGGCTTTTTTTATTCTTTTAAATACATCCTCTTCGGATATAATTGTATCAGAAAATATCTCTATTTCCTGTTTAACCCAATCGGCTTTTGAATATATTACACCTGGTATTTTGTTAATCTGCTTTTCAAGCGCTCCGTGACATCCCGGGCAATTCATGCCGTAAACCCGATACATTATGGCTATGGTATCTTTGTGCTGTATCTTGTTGCCGTCAGGTTTTATGCTGATGGTGTCAGGTAATAAGGTATCTGTATTTTGGGTGTATGCCTTTGTAAATACAAAAAGACACACAATGAATAATAACCTTTTCATTGTTTAAAGATTTAAGTGTTTAAATGTATTTTGTGCTGTTGACAATATACTTGCCGTTAATAAGGGAAAAATTAAAATAAAATGCTTCATTCTTATTGATTCAGATAAATAGATTTCACCTGATAGGTTCCGTTCACAACTACTCTTTCTTTATCTTCCAATCCTTTTAAGATGATTGTTTGATTCGTGTTGTTTTCACCTAAATGCACAAATTTCACTTCGAACATTTCAGGGGAAGTGTGAACAAACACAACAGGTTTTCCCTTGATGTCGCTGATTGCTGAAGTGGGCACTACGATGTGATTTTCATCAGATTTTGCCGTCACATAAACATTTGCAAATTGTCCGGGCTTGAATAACCCCTGTGAATTATCAATCTCCAGTATGACCTTTGATGATTGATTGACGGGATTCACAACATTTCCAAAGGCAATTAGACGTGCGCTTTCTGAATAATGTTTTTCCTCCTGTATGCACTCTACAAAAAAATTAACGTTTTGTGTAATACCTGATAGGTCTGGATGATGCAGCCTGTGTAAGTCCTTATCAAATATCTGTGCTTCTACTTTCAGTATTTTAGTGTTATAGACAGTGACAAGCAGCTCGCCCTGGCTTACCTGTTGCCCGATGGCTAAATGAAAGTTGTCAACCACTCCTTTGATAGGGGATTTAATGCTGATTATTTTACCTTTCAAACTACTGCCTGAAAGATTATCATATACTTTCTTGTTTTTCAAAGCGGTTTGGTAGCGAATTTCCGCTTCCAGGAGATCTTTTTTGGCAACAATATCTTCAATGGATTTTAAACGCTTGTATTCTTTCTTTGCAGCTTCAAACCCGGCATTGGTATTGCTTTTTTCAGTGGCAACCTGTATTTGCTCGGCAGCGGTGAGGGTTTGCTCTATAACTACCAGTATCTGTCCCTTGTGTACTTTTTCTCCAATGCTGATATTTATCGAAACAATGGAACTGTTCTGCGGTGCAATTATCAGCGCTTCTCCATTGGTTACAGGCATTACCTTGCCGTAAAGTTTCAACGTATTATAATAATCGCTGTACTTTGAAAAAGCAGTGCGAATTTCAAATAGAAACTGGGTTTCTTTAAGTATTTCCATTGCATCGGTGAGGGTTTGACTGCTTTTGGATTTTTTTTCATCCCCGTGGTCGTGCCCTTCATGAGCAAAGATGTTATTGGTTTGATTAGCTGGGATCGTAAGCGTTAAAAAAAGTAAGAAAATAGCTTTTTTTAGTCTTTTACCTATAAAAAGGGTAATGATAACACCTGTAATAAAACTGATTATTACAAATAGTATGGTTGTCCAGCTTACTCCGGAATGTTCACTATTGTTTTCGCCATCCATGGGCAGTTCTTTTCCTACTTCAATTCCTTCTAAAAGCATTAAATCAGCATTACCTGGAGTGGCTATGTTAGCAACTAAACTATATTCGCTGTTTTTAGGGAATATCCCTTCAATGATGTAGATACCGGGTTCTGCCTGCTTAACTGTAAATTTCAAATTCTCATCATCCATACAGGTAATGGTAATTTTTGCGCTGTTTGTCGGGACATTGGTTTCAAAATCAGAAATGAACAGTTTTATCTCTGTCATTTCGTTGGCAGTAATAGGATCATATCTTAAAACCAATTCAAACTTTTCGGAAATGCTGGTTACCGTAAACCAGGATTTTCCTGTTTGCTTTGAGTCCTTCTTTTCATCTTTGTGATCATGGCCTTCGTGGGCCAAAAGATGGGTTGAAAAGAGACACACCATTATTATTAAATACTTTTTCATGGCTGACCTTTTAGATAATTCAGTTCAATTGTGGATAGATTGTAATTCCTAACAGTTTCATAGTAATTCATTTTTATTTCAAAGGCCTGGTTCAAACTTTGCATATAGGTAATGTAACTGATTTGGCCTGCATTGTACGACCCTGAGGCCGTGCTGATGATAGTTTCGGCTTGTTTTAATGCAGATGTTTCAAAGTAGTTGATACTTCCGGTATATTTTTTATATTCAGTGACCGCTTGAAGGTATTCGCTGTTTAAATTCTGTTCTGCTAAAGCATATTGAGAATTAGCCATGTCAAACCTGATTTTGGCAGCTTTAATTTGAGAGGAGTAGGTCCAGAACCAAATCGGTATGGACAATCCGAACTGGTAGCGATATAGTATTTCAGAATTAGCATCTCCCTGGTTAAGGTAACCTACCATCAAACCGGGGGCTAATTTTGACCGTTCTAATTTTACTGATTGTTTATTCAAGGAGATGTTTTGCTGGTAATATTGTAGAAAGGGGCTTGACTTAATCACTCCCGGGTACCCGGGGGCAATGCTTATATCCTCAATCTCTGTGCTTGTTTTAGTCAGGGTTTCATCTGCTTTAATATTTTCATCTTTTATTCCGGCTAATAATTTCAGTTGCAACTGTGCATTTTGAAAATCCGTTTTAGCTTGCATCAATATGTTGTACATTTCTTTTGATTTTGCCTCAGCGCTCACTTTTTCCAGCAAATTGGCTTCTCCAGCATTATAGCGTCTTTCAGCTGCAAGATACAGGGCGTTGAAAATACTGTCCTGGTGGGTTAGTTGGTTTATCTTTATCTCGGCAAATTGTAGATTGAGATAAGCGATTTTTACATCTCTGATCAATAATACTTTGTTTACAATCATTCCCTTTTCAGCAAGTCCTATATTTTGCTTTGCCACCTTTGACTGTTGAATATAAACCAATGGAAACTCAATGGTTTGCTGAACGCCTACTGTAAACCGGGTGGTTGTTGGGCTTTCAATAAATACATCCGGATTTTGCAAATTGAAACTTCCTTTTTTGCTTGCTTTCTGCTCCTCAATTTCCTGCTGTGAAAGTTGCATTAACGGATGGTTTTTTAAAGTATAAACAATTGCACTATCTAAGCGAATTGTGGTTTGAGCAAACAGTCCAATATAGTTGATAAGCATTAAAACCGTTATAGATGTTTTATGCATTGTAATTGCAAACTTAAGTTCAAGGAATTGGCAATTTTAATCAGACCAATGAACAATATAAATCAGTGATGATGGCCTTCCTCGCTATTGCTTTCTTTCTCGAACTTAGCGCTTACGGTTTTGCCACCCACCAACTAAGTTGACTACGCAAGCAAAAGATGTACCAAGGTTTTTTAATTTCACAACAAAATGGTCATTCCCTTGTGCAGTTAGCTTTTCGGTAGCGGTTAGGTGGTTATCAAACTGAAGTATAGAAATTAACTTTTTCTTCACCCTTTACCATTTCAATATGATAATAAATTGTTATTTTTGTAAAAAATATTTTACTGAAAAATATAAATCGAAAATAAGAAATTCGTACTTCGCTTGCCACGGCAAAGTCGGGATCATTCTTAATTCGTACTTTTACCGGGTGATTAGCTCAGTTGGTTTAGAGCACTAGCTCGACAAGCTAGGGGTCACTGGTTCGAATCCAGTATCGCCCACAAAAGAATGAATGAATATTTAAACCAAAACAAAAAATATGAAACAACTAACTAAATCAACGTTTATCCTGCTATTGGCAGTTGCCTGTAGTAGTGCCCAAACACAGAATGAAGGGGCCAAAAATGTTTCCGTAACTGAATTCAATGAACTTATTGAAAAAGGAACCGGGCTTTTACTCGATGTGCGCACTCCGGAGGAGTTTGAGGAAGGGTATATTGAAGGCGCTAAAAATATGAATTTTTACGATGATGATTTTGATGCTCAAATCGAGAAATTAGACAAAGACAAGCCGGTGCTTGTTTATTGCGGTTCCGGTGGCAGGAGCGCCAAAACAATGAGCCTCATGAAGGAAAAGGGGTTTAAGGAAGTATATAATTTGCTCGGTGGTTATGGCGCCTGGGTTTCTCAAAAGTGATAATAAAAAAGTTAATAGCATGTTAATAACAGTTAACAACGGTTGCTTAAAACACTGCTTTTTTGCAATATGCTCCTTTTTTTCAAGATTAAGCATATGAAAAAGTAACAGATATTAACCATTATTAACCGCTATTAACTGTTTTTAACCATTTACATAAATAGGGTAGGGGCCTTCTGATTATCCCTTTAGTGTAGTTGTTTATGCACTGCATAGCCGCCCTATTTAAAAGGTATTAATGTCATACTATATTTATACCCGTTTTTTATGAAAACCGCAATATTATTAGGAGCTACAGGGCTGATCGGAACAGAGTTGTTAAATCAGTTGCTCCTGGATGATAATTATGAACAAATTAAGATCTTTGCGAGGCGTACCTCAGGCATTTCACATCCGAAATTAACGGAACTTATTATTGATTTTGATAAACCGGAGACCTGGATCCGGCACGTAACCGGAGATGTTCTTTTTTCTATGTTGGGCACAACGATTAAGAAAGCCGGAAGTAACGAAAAATATTATAAAATTGATTATACCTATCAATATCAAATGGCTGAAGCTGCTGTTAGAAACAAAGTTGAAAATTACGTGCTAATATCCGCTGCAGGAGCAAGTGCCAATGCCAGGTTGTTTTACAATAGAATGAAGGGAGAATTAGACAGGGATGTACAGAATCTTTCCTTTAAACATATTTCTATCATTAAACCGTCATTGTTAGATGGTGATAGAAAAGAAAGCAGGTTAGGGGAGAAAATTGGCATTATTGTTACCAGGCTGATAACATTGATTATCCCATTTACCAGAAGATACAGGCCGATTCATGCTTCGGTTATAGCAAGGGCTATGAGAAATGCAGTACAAAGAAATAATGAGAAAGTGAATGTATATGAATTGGAAGCTGTTTTTAACCTGGCAATCCCTTAACGAAAAAAAAGTTTATATTTGCATGAATATTAAATAACTAAAAAATAAATTATTTACAGATGAAATTAATTTCCTGGAACGTCAATGGCATCCGTGCAGTAGCCAAAAAAGGTTTTAAAGAATCCCTGAAAAACCTGGATACAGATATTTTATGCTTGCAGGAAACAAAGGCCCAGGATGATCAGGTCAAAGATGTTTTAGACGACATAGACGGCTATCATTTTTTCAGTAATTCAGCCGAACGAAAGGGATATTCCGGTACTGCAATTCTGAGCAAAACTCATCCGGTTAATATAACATACAACATTGGGATAGAAGAACATGATCAGGAGGGTAGGGTAGTGGTCGCGGAATTTGACAGCTTTTACCTCTTAAATGTTTATGTACCTAACTCCGGCCGCGGATTGGACCGCCTGCAGTATAGAAAAAAATGGGATACAGACTTTATAAAATACCTAAAGAAACTCGAAGAGCATAAGCCGGTGATCGCATGCGGTGATTTCAATGTAGCGCATCAACCTATAGACCTTGCCCGGCCCAAATCCAACTATAACAAAACAGCAGGTTATACCCAAACCGAAATAGACGGAATGTCAAATTTTATTAAAGCAGGTTTTACAGACACTTTCCGGCATCTGCACCCGGATAAAATAGCATATAGTTGGTGGAGTTACATGTTTAATGCACGCTCAAAAAACATTGGGTGGAGAATTGATTATTTTCTCATTAGCAGCTCAATGTTAGGGAAGGTTACATCTGCATTTATTCTTCCTGACTACCAAGGCTCTGATCATTGTCCGGTAGGTATTGAGATTTTAATTTAGTACCTAAGCAGTAATAGTATCTGTCTTTTTTACCTCAAGGGCCTGTTCTATCCAATTCAGCAAATATTTCTTTGCATTTAAAATTTCAATCTCAACAGGTGAATTATTTTTATCAAAATGTATAATAATACCCTCGCCAATATCCTCGCCATAACTTGGTTTATTATTAGCAAGTTTTATTAATAACACGTTTGCGTCCTTATCATATGTTGCTTTCATTTCTTATGTTTTTTAAAATATCTTTCCTAATTTTATATATTATGCAAATATAAAGTATTTGATCCTGTAACCCAAAAATTATTATCTTTATTTGTAACACGATTAATGTCTAACCAATGCTCCGAAAAAAAAACGCTTCCTTAATATTTATTTTTATTACTGTCGTATTAGATACGATGGGGTTAGGGATTATAATTCCAATAATTCCTACACTGATCACTAAATTAACAGGGCAGGGGCTTAGTGACGCCTCGCTGTATGGCGGCTGGTTATTAGTTTCATTTTCGCTTATGCAGTTTTTGTTTGCGCCATTGTTAGGAACGTTGAGTGATAGGTTGGGACGAAGGCCGGTGCTGCTGGTGGCTATGTTTGGCCTGGGTGTTGACTACCTGATACATGCTTATGCGCCAACTATAACATGGTTATTTGCAGGGAGAATATTAGCAGGTATTACCGGGGCCAGTTATACGGTGGCCAATGCTTATGTAGCAGATATAAGTAAGCCTGAAGAAAAGGCTAAAAACTTTGGAATGGTTGGCGCCGGTTTTGGGTTGGGTTTTATACTGGGGCCTGTAATCGGAGGTTTTTGCAGCAGATGGGGCGTACAAGCGCCTTTTTTGATATCAGCAGGGCTGAGCTTTCTCAACTTTTTATACGGATTGCTGATCTTGCCTGAATCATTACCTAAAGAGAAGCGAAGAAAGATAAACTGGCTAAAAGCCAACCCCGTAGGTGCATTGTCTTATCTCAAAAAATATCCGATGGTGATGGGCCTTGTTGTAGCCTTCTTTTTTGTGCATTTTGCAGCACAGTCATTGCCCTCTGTATGGGTGTTTTTTACAGAGCTTAAGTTTTCCTGGTCTGAGAAAGAGGTAGGCCTGTCATTGGGTGTGGTAGGATTGCTGGTAGCCATCGTACAGGGTGGACTGACCGGGGTAGCCGTAAAAAAGTTAGGTGAGCGCAAGACTGTTTTTTTAGGTTTTCTGATGTGGAGTAGTGGAATGCTTTTATTCATGCTTGCAAATAGTTCCCTCATGCTTTACATAGTGTTGATCCCTTATTGCCTTGGCGGGATTGCAGGGCCTACTTTGCAAAGCATTATTTCTAACCAGGTTCCTGATGATCAGCAAGGGGAATTGCAGGGCGCTTTGGCCAGTGTTATGAGTTTGTCAGCCATAGTTGGGCCACCGGTTATGACGGGGGTATTCTTCTTTTTTACCAAAGATACTTCACCGGTATTCGCCCCCGGGGCGCCTTATGGCCTGGCTGCTTTGCTTATGCTAGTAGGCTGGGTCTTGGCTTCATATTATTTGTCTAAACTGAAAAAAGATTAATCTAAAAACGTATTCAGATTCAATAACACAAGTAATCCGGGCTGATTTGCCTACCTTCGCGGTTTATTTAACAAACGGGCATCTCTAAAAACTACATATTTTTTAAAACACACCCCTTGCCCCTCTTGATAGAGGGGAATATATGGTGTAGTTTTTAGAGATGCCCAAACATATATTGAATAACTTCAGCAAGCTGGGACTCTCACTTTCGATTATTGAAGTCCTTGATCAACTCGGGTTCGAAAACCCAACTCCCGTACAGGAAAAAGCCATTCCAATTTTATTGGGCAATGATCCAACGGATTTTATTGGGCTTGCACAAACCGGAACAGGAAAAACTGCCGCATTTTGTCTTCCATTAATTGACCTGATCGATATAAACTATAAGGCTACGCAGGCCCTTATTATGGCTCCAACACGTGAGTTGGGACAACAAACAGCTCAGGAGTTAGTTCGTTTTTCTAAAAACAACAAAAACCTCAATGTAGAAGTGGTTTATGGTGGTGCGGCCATTATCAATCAAATAAAAGCGCTTAAAAAACCTACCCAGGTCATAGTGGCCACTCCCGGCCGGTTATTGGATCTGATCAAACGAAAGGTCGTGAAGCTTGAAAGTGTCAGGTATGTAGTGTTAGACGAGGCTGATGAAATGCTCAACATGGGTTTTAAGGATGATATTGATAAAATCCTTTCATACACCCTTAAAGACAGGGTGATCTGGTTGTTTGCTGCAACCATGCCTCCTGAGATTCGAAAGATCATTAAAAAGTACATGGATACACCACAGGAGGTATCCATCAATACACAGGAAAAGATCAACAAGGATATATCTCATAAATATGTGATTACCAAAACAGCCAATAAAATACCTGCACTAAGGCGATTCCTGGACTTGCAACCGGACATGCGGGGCGTCATGTTTTGCCGTACCAAATGGGAAACCCAGAAGATCTCCGATGACCTTGGCAACCTCGGTTATGCGGTAGAGGCCCTTCATGGGGACCTTTCGCAAGCACAAAGGGATGCGGTTATGAAGCGATTCAAGACTCGCTCGATGCAATTGCTCATTGCAACAGATGTAGCTGCACGGGGTATTGATGTCATAGACCTGACGCACGTGCTCCACCACACCCTTCCCGACCAGTTGGATATCTATACCCACCGAAGTGGAAGAACCGCGCGTGCCGGTAAGAAAGGTATTTCGCTTGCTTTTATCAATCCACGCGAAGGAAGGCGGATTGCAGAGCTGGAAAGGAAGATCCAGGTCAGGTTTGAGCGCATTGAAGTACCGGGTATTGAGGAGTTAAAATCCAGCCGCATCAACAACTGGGCAACCCTGATCATCAATACGAAGGTTGATGACCGGGCCGGAGATATATTGCACGACCTTCACGGCCAGTTCGCCCATCTAAGTAAAGAAGATCTACTAAAACGACTGATCACAACCCAATTAGACCATCTGATGATCCATCCTGATGGTTCCCGGAATGCGGAACAGGCAGATCTCAATGAAACGTCCGGAGGATCACCCGGAAAACGCGATAATAGCCGGTTTCATCGCTACTTTGTCAACATAGGATCGATTGATGGGATGACGAAAGCTGATCTTATTCATTTTTTGTCAGACGTTTCGGGCATAGACCGTAAGTTTTTCGGGGAGTTGACCATGCAAAAAAACTGTGCATTTTTAGATGTAGACAAGGCTTACGACAAGGATCTAAGCAGAAGTTTCCAGGGAATTGAAATTGAAGGCCGCAACATTCGTGTAAACAGGGATGATGATGGAAACAGGCGCCCGAAAGCATTTTCGTTTAAGAAAAAGTTCAAAGGCAAGCGCAAAAGCTCAAAACAGGATTTTCATCGTTCGGGAAAAAGAAGATGATATCCTCTGTATATCTCCAGGAATATCAGCTAATTCTTTTCTACTTAGCGGAAAAGATACATAATGAAATAAAGAAACCACGAAACCACTAATTACACGAATTACACTAATTAAGAATTATACTAATTAAATTAGTGTAATTCGTGTAATTAGTGGTTTCAAAGTTTCAAAAGAAATGAGCAAGAATAAAGTAACCATAGGAAGTGTTTTTAAAACGATAGTCTGGCCACGGAGGAAGTTGCTCTTTGTTGGTTTGATATTAATAGTAATTAGTCGTTTGGCTAGTCTCATACTTCCGGGTGCATCAAAATATCTTATGGACGATGTTATTGTTAATAAGGATTTTGATATGCTATATAATATCATATTGTGGGTAGCATCTGCAATAATTATCCAGGCAATAACGTCATTTGCATTAACCCGGTTACTTAGTGTAGAAGCACAACACCTTATAGCTCAACTCAGAGTAAAAGTTCAAAAAAAAGTATTGAACTTACCCATTAACTTCTTTGATAACAGCAAGTCCGGGGAGTTGGTCTCACGAATAATGACAGATGTGGAAGGCGTGCGAAACCTGGTTGGAACAGGATTGGTTCAGATGATTGGCGGTACGTTAACATCTGTGATCTCCTTGTTCCTTTTAATCAAGATCAGTCCGGCCATGACAGCCTATGTGCTTGTTCCGGTCGTTATATTTGGGTTAGTAGCATTAAAGGCATTTGGATTTATTCGTCCGATTTTCCGGGAACGTGGAAAGATCAACGCAGAGGTAACCGGAAGATTAACAGAAACATTAAACGGAATCAGAGTAATAAAAGGGTTTAATGCGGAGAAACAGGAGATCAAAACGTTTGAGGCAGGAGTGGAAAAACTGTTTAATAACGTTAAAAAAAGTTTAACCTCCACAGCGCTGGTTACCAGTTCATCAACATTTTTGTTAGGTCTTGCCTCCACCGGAATCATGGGTATCGGTGGTTATATGATGATCAATGATGACTTAACTTTCGGGGATTTTTTGGCCTTTACTCTTTACCTGGGATTTATGATAGCCCCCATTGTACTAATGAGCAACATTGGGAGTCAATTGACAGAAGGGTTTGCCGGATTAGACAGGACAGAAGAATTGATGAACATGGAATCTGAACATGATGATGCAGAGCGTACTATTGAGCTTGCAGCGCTAAAAGGAGATATACGATTTGAAAATGTATCGTTTGCTTACGAAGAGGCTAAAGAAGTGTTAAATAAAGTCACTATAGATGCTCCGGGTGGTTCGGTTACGGCCCTGGTCGGTTCTTCAGGTTCAGGAAAAAGCACCATAGCCGGTTTGGTTTCTTCCTTTTTGATTCCTAATGAGGGTGTGGTAACTATTGATGGGAATGACCTTGCTCATGTAACCCTTAGTAGTTATAGAAAAAACCTGGGAGTCGTTCTTCAGGATGAATTTCTGTTTGATGGAACTATCCGGGAAAATATCATCTTTCCCCGGCCTGATTCTACAGATGAAGATATACAAGCAGCCGTCAAGGCTGCTTATGTTGATGAATTTACAAATAGGTTTGAAGATGGATTGGAAACGGTAATAGGAGAGAGGGGAGTAAAACTTTCCGGAGGCCAAAGGCAACGAATTGCTATAGCAAGGGCATTATTAGCAGACCCTAAAATTTTGATCTTAGATGAAGCCACCTCAAACTTAGATACGGAAAGTGAAGCTATGATCCAGCAAAGTCTATCAGGGCTAATGAAAGGAAGAACAACTTTTGTAATAGCTCACCGGTTAAGCACCATTCGAAAAGCAGACCAAATCCTTGTTGTTGAACAAGGAGAAATCAAAGAAAGAGGCACTCATGATGAGCTGATTGACCTAAAAGGCAGATACCATGAGTTATTTACCTATCAAGCCAGGATATAAGGCTGGGGAAAATATAAAAACCTGTGCGTGGTCAAAAAGACAATAAATCCGTGCGGATATTTACCGAAGGCGAAGCACAGGGAAGAGACATAACATAAATTATAGCTGACCAAACGAATAACTTGATTATTAACCAGCCTTTTTGTCGTATAATATAATTGCATTATGTTAATATAGCTTAGCTTTGCGCGCAGGGTTTTATTTATTTTTTTTTAGGGGGGAAACCTAAAACCGCTCAAAGAGCGGTTACTCTTTCTTGTTTTTATCTTTCTTACCTCTTTCCACACTTAAGTTTTAGTTTCATTTTGTGAATAAAAAACAAGGAAGTATCTATGCGAATATCTTTTGTTTTTTTAACTTTGTAAGATGCTAAAAGAAGCAGAAATATTTCCCACTGAACGACAAAGACTTTACAACCGATTAGAAGATAGGCTGGAAACTGCCTATCATTTAAATCGTAAGGTAGTAAGTTTTCAAGCTAATAAAGATATACCTATTTATCGTTGGTTTAAATATAAAGAGGGGTTTTCTTCTAGTCTTGTTAAATATTTCCTTTCAGAATATTCATCCAAACCCGGAAAAATATTAGACCCTTTTGCAGGGGTTGGAACAACTTTGTTTGCAGGACAGGAGATGGGCTGGCAATCTTATGGCATTGAACTTTTACCGGTTGGCGCTTTCGTTATGCAGGTCAGAGAAGCCATTAACGGTATTGATAAGGAAAAGCTCAAAAAAAACGTAAAAAATATCTGGACAGATCTAAATAAACTTGACAGCTATGATACACACATCAACCATATTACAATAACTAAAGACGCTTTCCCGGACGATACGGAGCTATTTTTAAATAAGTATTTAACCTTTTGCTCCAGCATAAAGGATGAGAAAATACAAACTATTTTACGATTTACAGCTTTTGCTATGCTTGAAGAGATCAGCTATACAAGAAAAGATGGACAATATTTGCGATGGGATTCCCGCTCAAAAAGAGAACTTTCAGGTAAACCGTTTAACAAAGGAAGAATCTTGACTTTTAAGGAAGCTCTCAATCATAAGCTTAATCAAATTGTCAGTGACTTATCAGCAAACAAAACCAATTTGCTATTTGATTCTTTTGAGAGTAACGGACATCAAAACTTCCCGGTGAACATTACTCATGGTTCATGTCTTGAAGAATTGCCAAAACTTGAAGATAATTATTTTGATTTTATCATTACTTCACCTCCATATTGTAATCGTTATGATTATACCAGGACGTATGCTTTAGAGTTGATTTATCTCGGCTGTGACCACGAATTTGTACGTGACATTAGGCAAACAATGCTCTCTTGTACAGTTGAGAACAAAGAAAAAATTGATTATTTAAATAAATTTTATGAATCAATTCAAAGACCGGGAATTTTTGAAAAGGTACTGAATGTTTACAACAATTCAGAAGCTATGTCAGAAGTTAATTCTGTGCTCGATGAGTTGAATAAACTTGGAAAACTAAATAACAACAACATTCCGAGGATGGTTAAAAACTACTTCCTTGAACTTTGTTTTGTTATCTATGAAATGGCAAGAATAACGAAAAGTGGTGGTTATTGCGTAATGGTAAACGACAATGTTCGCTATGGAGGCGAGGAAATCCCCGTTGACTTAATATTATCGGAGTTTGCGGGAAACTTCGGTTTTAACATCAATAAAATTTTTGTTCTACCCAAAGGCAAAGGCAACAGTAGCCAGCAAATGGGAAATTACGGGCGAACTGAAATACGCAAATGTGTATATCTATGGCAGAAAAAATAATTAATGACAGTTCAATAAATAGTGCAACGGATTTAGTAACATCCAGAGAAAAAACCAGGGCAGGTTTCATATCCCTTGCTTTAGAAAAAAATTATCTGGCTGTTCCCTATATCGAAGAAGCAAAAGCACTTAAAGCATTAGCAGGCAAAGTAAAATATCCAAAAGATTTGTTAGATGTCACTGATCTTGGAACGGGTTTGTTAACAGCTTCCGGTTTGTCCGATAAATCTTTAAATTATCTGACAGAAGAGGATAAGATAACTGCCATTAAAGGATTAATTGAAAAATTTCTTGAGCCGGCAGGTGATAGTTTTGTAGATGAACTCATTTATAGATACTTACTGATCAAAGGTGATGCCTTAGGAGGAAAAGCGAGGAATTTAGCCGGTTCTTTAGGAGAGAGAAAATTTCTTAGGTCATTATTGTCTGTTTTCACTATATCAGGAGTTGAATACTACTGGAAAGATAAAGATTCAAATTCATGGTTAGAAAAGCCAAAGGACGATACAGGAGTGGAGAATAGAATAAAAGGTCTTTGTTGGAATAAAAGAGGAAGAGACAAACTCTTAATTATGAATAAAACTATTCCTGTTGTAGGAAAGAATATTGATCTCTGCATTTTAAATGCCAACATTGAAGAAATTACGAAAGGGAAAGATTCGATTATTCATTTTGGTGAAAAATATATTGCTCTCGGTGAATTAAAAGGGGGTATTGATCCTGCAGGCGCTGATGAGCATTGGAAAACAGCAAATTCAGCGTTAGATAGGATCAGGGAAGGTTTTAATAGCTTTGGGTTAAAACCTAAAATATTCTTTATCGGTGCCGCTATTGAAAACAGTATGGCTTCAGAAATTTATAAGCAATTACAAGATGGAAGCTTAAATAATGCTGCGAATCTCACCAATGATGAACAATTAACCTCTGTTTGCAACTGGATTGTGAACCTATAAAGAGTTCTTGCAGATTTTTTTATTTCTGAGTCGCCTTTTGTCCTATAATATAATTGCATTATGTTAATATAGCTTGGCTCTGCGCGCAGGGTTTTATTTATTTTTTTTAGGGGGGAAACCTAAAACCGCTCGCAGAGCGGTTACTTTTTCTTGTTTTATCTTACTTACCTCTTTCACTTGCCGGCAATAGGTTTTCTGGCGGACTTTTTGTTATGAGCGGTGGCGCAATGATTTGCCCAACTTGTTTGGGCAATTGATTGCATTGCGTGGGTACAAAAAGCATGACAGAAAAACGAACTCTTTTTTCGAGCCATGTAAAGAACCCCTCTTTTTGAGGGGTTTTTTGTTTTACGAATTTGTATTTTTGTAAGTTATATTTTATCTCTGACGTTATGGCTATTAAATTGAATCAAAGAGAAATAAAAAGCAGAGCTATTCATTTTGCTAAAGAATGGGAAGATGTTGAGAATGAAAGAGCTGAAGCACAAAGCTTTTGGAATGATTTCTTTGAGGTTTTTGGTGTTAGCAGGAGAAGATTGGGGACTTATGAAGAACCTGTAAAACGGTTAGGAGATAAACGAGGGTTTATTGATTTGTTCTGGAAAAAACAATTGATTGTTGAGCATAAGAGCAAAGGCGAGGATCTTGACAAAGCTTATACACAAGCTGTTGAATATTTGAATGGTATTGCTGATGAAGATTTACCAAAGTACATACTTGTTTCAGATTTTGACCGTATTCGCTTACATGATCTTGAAGATGATACAGATGTTGAGTTTAATTTAAAGGACTTACATAAGAAAATAGAACTATT
The DNA here is from genome assembly GCA_019456305.1 of Cytophagales bacterium. Classification (NCBI taxonomy): domain Bacteria; kingdom Pseudomonadati; phylum Bacteroidota; class Cytophagia; order Cytophagales; species Cytophagales bacterium. The sequence goes on from VRUD01000036.1 coordinate 26,277, forward strand.
TGGATTCATCTCAGGGTATGAGAAACGGGAATATAGAGATGAAGACCCGGTGAATATAAGAGCAGCAGAACTTATGGGTAAGCTGCATGACTCTCTTTATGATAATGGCTATATAGGTCACGAATTAGAAATTTTTCTTGTACGGACTTTATTTTGCTTGTTCGCTGATGATACAGGAATTTTCCAACCCAAAGATCAGTTCACTTTTTTTATTGAAGAACTTACCCGTGAAGATGGGTCTGATTTAGGAGCAAGGTTAAATCATTTATTCCAAATACTTGATACACTTGAAACCAAAAGACAAAAGAATTTAGATGAAACACTTAACTCATTTCCTTATGTGAACGGTGATTTGTTTAAAGAGAATTTGCGCGCACCAGCATTTGACAGTAAGATGCGGAAAATCCTTTTGGATTGTTGCTATTTTGATTGGTCGCAAATTTCTCCCGCTATTTTCGGTTCCATGTTTCAATCAGTAATGGATAAGGGCAAGAGAAAAAATCTTGGAGCGCATTATACTTCTGAGCAAAACATAATGAAAGCTGTTAAAGGTTTGTTTTTAGATGAATTATATGAAGAGTTTGAGAAGATAAAAGGACTGAGAAGGGATAAGAAAAAACAACTGACCGGGTTTCATCGCAAACTTGCTAATCTGAAATTCTTTGACCCTGCCTGTGGTTGCGGAAATTTCTTAATTATCGCTTACCGGGAAATTAGACTGCTTGAAATGCTTGTTTTAAAAGAGATTTTCAAGCTGGAAGGTAAGCATGCAACTGCGGTTTTTGATTTGGAGCATTTAACCCTTATTGATGTTGATGCCTTTTATGGAATTGAGATTGAAGAATTTCCAACCCGGATAGCAGAAACTGCTATGTGGCTTGTTGACCACCAAATGAACATTAAGATGGGCGAAGAATTCGGTGATTATTTTGTGAGATTACCGCTAAAAAAGTCGCCTCATATTATACATGGCAATGCGCTGGATATGGATTGGAACGAAATAGTGAGCAAGGATGAATTGAGCTACATTCTCGGGAATCCACCTTTCATTGCAAAAAAGAACAGGGACACAGCACAGAATGAAGATATGAAACGGGTTTGCTCCGATATTAATAATTACGGGTTGTTGGATTATGTGTGCTGCTGGTATGTGAAAGCGGTGGAATACATTAACGGAACCGGTATAAAGGTTGCTTTTGTTTCTACAAATTCCATTACACAAGGGGAGCAAACAGGTGTATTGTGGCCGTACCTGTTCCGCAAGGGGCTTAAAATTCACTTTGCGCACCGAACTTTCAAGTGGTACAATCAGGCAAAAGGCAAGGCACAGGTTTACGTTGTAATTATCGGGTTTGCATTGTCTGATACGGATAAAAAACTGCTGTACGATTATGAAACACCTTCGTCTGAGGCAATGGAAATGAGAGTTAAGAACATTAATCCTTTTCTGGTGGATTTTGATGATTTGGTGATAGTGAATCGTAGCAAACCGATTTGCGATGTGCCGGATATTGTGTTTGGTAGTATGCCTAATGATGGTGGTAACTTTCTATTTACAGATGATGAAAAGAAAGAGTTTTTGAAAATGGAACTAAATGCTAAACAATACATAAAGCCCCTCATCAGTGCAAAGGAATATTTGAGCGGTGAAAAACGGTGGTGTCTTTGGCTTGATGGTGCTAAGCCAAGCGAATGGCGAAAACTTAAAGAGGTTGTAAAGCGCGTAGATAATGTGAAAAAACTGCGGTCAGAAAGCAAAAGAGAAGCTACAAATAAGCTGGCTGCTTATCCGCATTTGTTTGGAGAAATCAGGCAACCGGTTTCAAACTATATTTTTATACCCCTTACTACTTCTGAGCACAGAAGATTTATCCCGATGGCTTTTTTGACTAAAGATAAAATTGTCAATAACACTTGTAGCGTAATTCCTAATGCTACACTATTTCATTTTGGAGTGCTGATGTCAAGCATGCACATGGCTTGGGTACGTCAAATTTGTGGAAGGATGAAAAGCGATTACAGGTATTCTAACAATCTTGTCTATAACAACTATCCCTAGCCAGAAAAAGTGCCAACACAAAAACGGTCGGGCGTGGAAATGAAGGTAAAGCACCTGCTTAATGTGCGGGAAAAATTCAAAGATCAGTCGCTTGCGGATTTGTATGACCCGGTTGCTATGCCTAAAGAATTGGTAAAGGCGCACCAGCAATTAGACAAGGCGGTTGACCAATGCTACCACAGCAAAGCGTTTGAAAACGAATTGAGCCGGTTGCAGTTTTTGTTTAATCTGTATAAGAAGTACAGGGAGCCGTTGTTGGTGGTGGAAAAGAAAGGAAGTTAAAGGTTGAGGAGGGAAAATGAGGATGAAGGAATTAGAGATACCATATATTAGCAGGCACAGGAAGGTGAAGTTTTTGAGAAGATTTGTTTAGGCAACCAAAGGGATTAGGAGTCGTCTTAATTACTGACTAAAATAAGAATTATGGGAGTAGAAGTAAAAAACTTAAAACGACCTGCTGCAGCGCCAACGTGTGGCTGTTCGAGTTTCCTTAAACATTGGGAAAAAGCTACGCGAGTAGCAGCAGACAAGTGTAGCACGAAAGGTTGTAAAAGAGATGCCGATGTAGGGGCGCATGTGAAGAAGTGCAGCAAGACGTCAAAAGATTCATGGTGGATAGTTCCATTATGCAATAAGTGTAATAGTTCGGCAAATACTGATTGCTTTGAACTAAAGAATAGAGTGAGTTTTATAGGTGCTGGCAAAAAGAAAAGTTGCGGAAAGTAAAAAAATAGAAATAGGAATCAATATCTTACAAGTCTACCGAAGAATGTCTGCGGATACGGTCCTTTTTCGGTGTTAAATATGAGTAATAATGAGTGAAATAATTGAAGTAGCAGCAGAGGCCGTTGAGGAGCCGCAACAGAATCCCATTATCCAATGGGCGGAATCAAGACCTTATTGGGAAAAATATATCTGGAAGAAGTGCTTGGAAAACGGTGATTTAACGGATACTGAACTGGGTGAGGCCTTTAAGTATTTCAAGATGGAATATGACTTGGCTGAACAAGAGGATTTGCCGGAATTAAGCCTTAACGGATTGGTGCCTCCTGAAGATGCAGAAATGGATGTTATCCACTTGAAGGAAGTAAAGAACTGTGAAAACGTCAATGCCATACCAAACGACCAGTGCTTGCAGTTCGGTAAGCAATTGACATTGGTTTGGGGCGGGAACGGTAGTGGAAAGTCAGGATATGGCAGGCTAATGGCAAATGCATGTTTTTCGAGAGGTAAGCGTATAATTCATCCGAACCTTAAAGAGGAAAATGTCTCTACTGAACCTGCAACAGCTGATATAGTGATAGATGATGGTACCGAGGACGGGAACACCGTACAGTATGTAGATAACGGGGCAAGCGCAGGGGACTTGAAGCGGTTTGCTGTATTTGACAAAGAGAGTGTCCCTATTCGGCTTGATAGGTCCAACTCAGTACATTTTACTCCTGGTCAACTCGTGGTGTTTGACCATGTTAATTCATACATATATGCTATCGAGGAAAAGCTAAAGACAGAGAGAGATGCTCTTAAAAAAGAGAATCCCGTGGAGAACTCATTTGCAGATACCACCAGCATTGTATCCAAATTGTTGCTTGACTTAACAGCGGAGGTTACAGTTGAACAAATAAAGGAGTTGACGGCCTTTCCTGAAGATGGCGATGAACAGATTGCAAAACTCAAAGAGGAGCGCGAAGCATTGAGGAAACTTGATGTACCAGCGAAGAAAAAGACCTTCGCAGAGGAACAGCAAACGCTGACAAGGTATAAGCAAGCACTAGAGACGGTGTGGAAGCATCTTACTGATGAGAATGTAGCGGTAGTAAACGGACTCGTCAAGGAGGTTATTGATAAGAATACGCTGGTAGAGAAGTTGGGTGTCGATAAGTTCGATGATGGAATATTTGAAACCACTGGTTCGGAGAATTGGAAAGGTCTGCTTGTTGCTGCGAAGAAGTTATACGAAGCGGAACAGGTGAAAGCCGATGACAATGAACTTGAGCACTGTTTGCTGTGCCACCAAGAGCTCACAGACAAGGAGAAACAACTGTTTAAGGATTATTGGGCATTCTTGGGAAGTACAGCAGAGGCAGAGTTGAGAAACGCATTAGGAAAACTCACGGAACTTCAACAAGTGTTGCAAACCCTTCGATTGAAGCTACCTGAAACAAATGATGAGCAACCTGCAATAAAAATACTGTTGGAAACGGAAGATGCATTTGTTTCTGAGGTAAGAACTGGAATAGAAAAGCTGGGCGAAATATTTAAAAGTTGGGATGACGAGATTGGGAAACTAGAACCTATAAGCAATGAACATGGACCGGAGCTAAATTTGGAGACTATTGACAATCTGGTTGCAGCCAAAAAGGACGAAGAAGGAAAGTTGAAAGACCCAACTGATGACATTGAAAAACTGAAAGGGAAAATCGTGGAGTTGCAGCATAAGAAGATAACCCTCAAAATACAGGAGCAAATACTGCAATATGCTGCTTGGTTATCATGGAATGACAAGGCAAGTGCTACAAAAATTCCAAAAGCGATGTACACTGGCACAAGAACGGAGTTCTTTAATCAAATTGTTACCGAAGAATTTACGAGAATATTTAACAAAGAATGCAAGAACCTGGATAGTGAGGTTGGTCTTGAGATTGAATCGCACGGTGAACATGGAGATACGGTTATTGGTTTGCAATTGGGATTCGCTAAAAACGTCAAACCAACAGAAGTGTTAAGCGAAGGTGAACAAAAAGTATGTGCTCTTGCTGACTTTCTGAGTGAAGTGCAGTTGGATAAAAACAACTGTGGAATTATTTTCGATGACCCAGTTACCTCTTTGGACCATGATAGGAAAGATGTAATTGCTGAACGGTTGGTAAAAGAAGCCAAGAAACGGCAAGTAATAATCTTAACCCATGACATCGTTTTTATGAGCATGCTTGCTCGACATGCAGTCGAGAACTCCGTGGAGTTTTTCGGACATTGGATTAAGAAACTGCTGGATGGGACGCCTGGAGTTATTGAGCATCACCGGAATCCTAAGTTGTCCAATTTGGTAAGTTTGAAGAAGGATGCTGATGAGGCAGTCGAAGGATATACTGAATTAGGAGAAAAAGAAAAGGAGAAGGCATTAGGTGTTTCACTTGACTATTTGAGAAGTGCTTGTGAAGCAATGGTTAGAGAAATATTATTCGCTGGCGCGATGAAAAGATATGATGACCATATTCGCGTGCAAAATATAGAAGAAATGCCATTCGATAAGGAGCTCGCATTGCAGCTTGTAAGTTTGCACGGCAATATTTCTGAGCAAGCTTTGATGCATGACAGGAGTGATGAAGTGCGCGGAAAACTCCCTGGAATGGAAGAATGGAACAAAATTCGGAAAGAGTTTGAAGAATTGGAGCGTAAACCAAAAGCTGTTAGAAAAGAAGCGCGAAAAGAAAGAGAGGAACGTGGAAAGAAATTAGCCGAAGAAAGTCAAGGATGGCTATAATGCAATAGCGGAAGGAAAGTTCCAAAATAGCGAAACCGCTAATAAGCCGCTGGCTGTGCGTTGGGCAGCAGGTTTTTCCATTTCTAAGTCGCTTTTGCCCTAAATGTTTTTTTTCAAATTTAATACTCCGAATGGTTGTTGTTTGATAGAGGTATTAAACTGCAATAAACGGTTAATAACACGTGAAAAAAACATTTAGTTTATAGGCAAACAGGCGAAGAAATGGGATAAAAAAACCTGTATATTTATGCCGTAATTGATTTTTAAGTGTTTATTGAATGGAAACGATAATTAAATACGCAGAATACCTTGTTAAGCTGGAATTCCTGCCTACGTTTTACTTCGGCAGGCAGGTATGAAAGCCCGGTACGAGGTTTTCGTAAATGAAAGCGGGGGTAGGGGAGTGGACTTTATAATAAGGGCCAAATCAGGAAATAACATTTGAAAATTGTATTTTTGTAATATGGATAATACAATAATATATTAGATTGGGTACGGCAATAAGAATATTAACGATTTTATAAATGAAATGAAGGAACAAGAGGAGATATTAACTAAAAGTAAATAACATCCGATTTTTTACGATTTTCACTTTAAAGTAAAATGTATTATCTTTGCAAATCCTATGGGTAGATGAAATATAAGCTGGTAAAATTGAGTAATTTCAGTGGAGAAGAGGCTTCTATATACTCTGTTTACATGGAGGACTTGAAGAAAACATTATTTGATGTATTTTTGGAAGAAAACAAAAATTCATTTAAAAGTGAACTAAAAGACATTTTACAACGTATTAAAGTCATTGGAAGCAAAACCGGAGCAAGAGAACAATTTTTTAAACTGAATGAAGGCAAACCTGGGGATGGTGTTTGTGCTTTATATGATGATGACAGGAACCTACGTTTATATTGTATCAGATATGCTAAACAGCTTGTAATAATAGGTGGTGGTGGCGAAAAATCAGTTCAGGTATTACAAGACGATGAAAAACTAAAAGAAGAAAACTATTTATTAAGAGAAATATCAAAAATAATAACTGAAAGAATTAAAGAAGGTGAAATAAATTACACAAATGACTATAGGGATTTTGAAGGAAATTTAGAATTTAACACCGAAGATTATGAATAAAGCAGAAACATATACAAGCAAAATCTCAGAAGATTTTCTACAGGAACTTACACCGGAAGAAGCAGATAAAATTGAAAAAAGGATGCTGCTTGCAGCCAAAATTGATGATTCCTTAAAATCAAAGGGCTGGAAGCAGAAAGACCTTGCTGAATCTTTAAATAAACAGCCCTCTGAAATCACAAAATGGTTAAGTGGTACACATAACTTCACAACTGACACTCTTTGGGATATTGAACGTGTTTTAGGTATTGAATTGGTTCGTCTTGAAGAAAAGCCTCAAGAGCAAGTCATTTTATTTCATTTATCCATCAGTGAAGATGCTGAAATTAAAGACCCCTTTGATTATGGGCAGCTTTATTATGGAAGCCTGCTTAGTACAGGACAAAAGAAAATAATAAGGCAATATGAACCTTTAATATCCTATCAGGCATGACAAAAGGGAAGACCAAGAAAAAGCAAGAAATTTCCTTTCAGATAAAAGGGGTGGAACTGTTAGATGCTACGATTAACCAACCCAAAAAACAACTACCGGAAAAAATTACTTTTCATTTCGATATTTCCATTGAACTCAGAATTAATTTTGATAAAAAGTCTGTTTTCGTAGTCACATCCATTAAAGTATCGGATAAAAATGACAAAGAAACCCAACTTGGAGCTATAACAACCAGTTGTAATTTTGAAGTTACCAATTTTGATAAATTTATAGATAAAGAAAAAAAACAAGTATCATTCCCGGATGAAATAATTTTCATGTTGAACTCAATAGCCATATCCACTACGAGAGGTATAATGTTCTCTCAATTCAAAGGCACATTCTTACATACTGCATATTTGCCAATAATTGACCCAAAATCCTTTAAGCAAAAGCAAAGGTAATGCAAACCTGTCGGCAGGCAGGCAGGCAGGCAGGCTGACCGAAGGGAGTTTGCAATTACTTTTGCGCTGTAAACAGATAAATACAATAAAAATGGCCTTTTGAAAATTGGCGTTAAGAAATTGCCGGAGTGTAGCGTTAAGAAAAATTCGGAGAAGCACAGCGGCTTGAATTTTTTAGTGTAACGCAGGCAATTTTAGCTAATTTTCAAACAGCCTTGATTTTTTGGTTCTTTTGCAAATAAAGACATACAGTTAAATAACCACTAAACCTCAAATGCACCCTTTTGTCTTATAATTTATATTATGTTAAATTACATATTGAACACCTCGTACTTGATACCTAACACAAAAAAAGCGAAACCCCTACTCTACTGGTTCCGCTTTTTATAAAAAAAATATCCAATATAGCCCTTGAAAATTTAATTCCCTGCATTTTTCAGCGCTTGATCTATCCTCATCTCATCAGACTTCATGTTCAAAGAATTGTATATCATCTTTAGATTATTAAGCGTAGTTTTATCTTTAGGATCAATATTATGCGATTTTTCAAAGTATGGAATTGATTGCTTAAAATATCCATTCGCCTTGTTTTCTAATTGCATACCCTCTCTTTGGTATTGAGCAAGGTCCATGTCCATGGTTTTTTCGTATATTTCAGCTCCTTTATTGTAAAACATCACCGCAAGGCTATAATTGGCATCAAGGTCGTTTGGTTTAATATTTATAGCTTTTTTATAATATTCAATTGCTTTATTAGTTTCTCCTTTCGTATCGTAAAAGGATGCCAGGTTGATCAGAAAATCTGTGTTTGTAGGCTCTTTCTGTACGAGTTTCTCCAGATTCATGATCGCTTCATCAATTTTGCCGGTTACCTGGTACAGGTGGGCTTCTGCAGCCATCAGATCACCGTTATCAGGCTGCGAAACCCTTCCCTCTTTGATGATTTGCAGAGCCTTTTCGTTGTCATTATCAGCATTTTCAAAAATACGCGCTAAATTTATATATACATCAGCGCCTTTATAGTTGATATTGTCCTTTAGATGGATATAAAAACTTTTAGCTTTTTTATAATCTTTAAGTTCCTCTGCGGCGTAAGCGCCATAGAGATATGCGTTTGTATCTTTTGGGTTAATTTTTTGCGCCAGTATAAATGATATCAGGGCTTTTGAATAATCTGCATTCTGATATTGTGCAGCTCCCACATAAACTGCATTTTTCGCAAGGTTGATCAAATGATCTTTAGAATTTTCTGCATAATCACCTCCGGATCCGTCTAATTCAATAGATTTTTTATAAGCTTGAAGTGCTATTTCTCCCGGGTTATCAGCCAGGTTTTTATATGCCGGATTTTCAGAGGTATAAATATCCATATAGATATCGCCTTTATAAAACCATGTCTTAGCTTTTGATGATGTTTTTTCATGTACACATGCCTCATCTATTGCAGATTTTGCCTTGTCTAATTCACCATCTTTAAAGTATAAAATGGCAATTGTAACTGTGCTTTGCTGGGCAAACAACAAAAAAGAGCTAATGCAAAAAATGAAGATGGTGGTTAATTTTTTTGTATTCATAATATAAATCATTAATTGAGTTTTAGAGGCGCCCTATTGTTTAAGTAATTCATCTATTCTTTTTTCGTCTTCTTTTCTTCGTAGCTGATTATAGATAGTTTTAAGGTTTTGCAAAATTGATTTATCATCCTGTTTTATTTTATATAACTTTTCAAAATATGGTATTGACTTTTCATAATATTCTTTCCACTGTGCTTCTAATTGTTTACCTCTTTTTTGATACTGCTGTAAATCCATAGCATTTACTTTATTTTTGATTTTAAAACCATTGTTATAATACATTACACCGATGTTATAATTAGCATCATAATTAAGTGGGTCAATTTCTATAACTTTTTTATAATCAGCTTCAGCATTTGATATTTCGTTAATTTTTTCGTAAACTTTTGCTCTGTGAATATATATTAATGCATATTCAGGGTTAGCTTTTATTGCATCAGTAAGCTTTTTCAATAGTACGTCAACTTTTCCGATCGTCATATAATGGTTCAATTCAGCATTGATCAATAATTTATCCTCTTCAAATTTCTTCCTCCCCTGCTCTATGTATTTCAGAGCATTGGCGGTGTCTTTCTCAGCCATATAAATTTCGCTCATTGCAATATATATGTCAGGATCATTATAATTAAGATCCATCAATTTTTGGAGGTAAAATTTGGTTTTTTCAAAATCTTTTAATTCCTGTGTGCACAGATATGAATTATAACATATTGTTTGAGTTGAAACGTTGTTGCGTTTTAAATCGTTTTCTGTATCATAAGGCACAACTTCAAGTATAAGTTTGTATAGCTCCAGCGCTTTTGTATAGTTTTTATTTTGTTGTGCTGATACGGCTTTATTATAAGCATGTAAAGAAGCGTACTTGATCAGTTCAGCTTTTGTTTTTTTTGTGTATTTTTTCTTCACATCGGTTTCTAAGCATTTTATGTAGCTTCTGATTGATTTCTCAATCGCTTCATCATCCAGGTTTTTCTCTTTATATTGATGTACTTCAAGGTATGTATAGCCTCTGTAATACCACATTCTTGGGTCATTAGAGGTTGTGGGATGCTCGTAAGCAATATCAATATATTTTTTTGCATCCTCCCAATTTTTTTCTTTGATAGAAAGATATGTATTTTCAACATTTAGCTTTTGCGCATAATTGATTGTTGATATTAAAAGCAGCAATGTTAATGTTTTTATTTTTTTCATCAGTTGTATATTTATTATAGGGCATCTCTAAAAACTACACCATATATTCCCCTCTATCAAGAGGGGCAAGGGGTGTGTTTTAAAAAATATGTAGTTTTTAGAGATGCCCTATAGATTGTCAATATCCAGCACTTTTATTTTACCATAATCCAAATCTTTGATCCTGTGTTTGATTAAATATTGATCACCTACCAACATAATGATCATTTTATCGGGTTGAAGGTACTTTTTTGCAAGGGCATTGATCTCATCTTTTGTTATGCTATTTAAAATTTTGTTCTGTTGATCCAGATAATCATCAGGCAGATCATGCTCTAATATTTCTAATAAGAAAAAGGCTTTATCAAAAATTGTTTCATAATCTAAAACCTGGCTATTTAACAGAGAATTTTTTGTAAATTCAAGCTCCTCATCAGTTATACCTTCATCTACGTATTTATGTAGTTCATTCATAATTTCTATAACAGTCCGTTTTGTAGCACGAAATTTCACGCTGGTAGATACAGCAAAAGGGCCTGTATAATTTGAGCCTGAAAAATACGATCTTGCACCATAAGTAAAACCTTTTTTTTCTCTGAGATTCAAATTCAACCTGCTATTAAAAGAGCCTCCTAAAGCAAAATTCATGAGCTTGCATTTATAATAATCTCCCGCAAAATCATAGGGTAAAGATAAATAACCAATGCGGACCTGGGTTTGTTTAGTTACTTCCTTATGGATAAGGTATATCTGATTTTGTTCTGAAACCGGGAAGTCTTCTTTTTTAAATTCCGGAACGGCAACTTTTTTAGCCTTCCAGCTTTTCAGAAAATCAAGCTTTGGCATAATTTCTTCCTGGGATATATCGCCCACAATAACCAATTTTGTAACAGAAGGTGAATAATAGTTTTCGTAAAACTCGTTGATATCATTTAATGTAATTAATGCTACAGATTTAGAAGTACCTGTATAAAAAGAACCCAAAATGGTTTTGCCGTATAATAATTTATTAAAAGATTTAAATGCTGTAAGGCCTGCACTATACTTTTGATTTCTAATACTTTCTTTAAGCTGTTTCTTTTCCCTTTTAAAATCTTTGGGAGTAAAATTAGGGCTGAGCAGCTTTTCTTCCAGCAGCTTTAATGTTTCATCTATATTTTTGGTGAGTGATTCAATAAATATGGTAGTGTTATCTGTTCCTGCAAAAAATGAAATATCACTGCCTAATCTGTCAAGCGCTGCGCTGAATTGCTCAGAGGTATAGTTTTGGGTTGCTTCTCCCATCATTATTGCGGTAAAATTTGCTCCCCCTTGTTTAGTACCTTTGCCTGCTTCCAGTAAATGCCCGCCTTCAATTTCCATGATCATGTTAATTTTTGGTATCTCAGACGTTTTTGTACCTATGATCTTTAATCCGTTATCAAAATTTACTTTATAATATTCAGGAATTACGGGAACTTTTGATTCACCTGCTTTTGGTTTTGTACTCCTGTCAAAATTATCAACCGGAGGTTCATATTTCAAGGTAACAAAGAGAGGGTCTTCTTTAGATTTTACATCTTTATAGGGATTAATGCTTTTTTTCTCAAATTTTTTCCTTTCTTCACCTGGTTTAGGAGGTTTAGGGGGTAGTATGTTAACAATTGCTGCATTTTTGTTTTTAATGTATTTATTGAATACCCTTAAAACATCTTCTTTGGTTACTTTTTCGTACCTGTTTATCTCTTCATTCATATTATATGATTTTTTATCATACATATGCCATTGTGTGAGAAAAAATGATTTATTCAGAATGCTTTGTAAACCGCTAATTAAACCAGAGGTATAAATAGATTTTGCCCTGAGCAATTCATCATCTGTGATGCCTTTTTTGTCAAAATCATCTATTGTTTTCTTCATAAGCTGCTCAACTTCATTAAGGGAAAGAGCGCCTTCCATCCTTGGATTATATGCCGTAACATACAACCAAAATTCACCTGATAATTCCTTGCTATTATTAAATATAAATGCGTTAGTCGCTTTTTCTGAATCTACAAAATTTTTATAAAGTAAAGAACTTTTACCACCACCCATTATTTCACTAAGCAATTCTAATGCAGGTTCATCGCGATGATATGAAGGCGCTGTTGGAAAAACCATCAAGGTTCTGGGCATAAAAATTTCGTCAATGGAATTTGCATATTTGTCAACAGGTATTCTGGGAACATTAGGCATTTGCTTTTCAACCTCTGGCCCTCTTTTTATAGGGCCAAAATATTTTTCTGTTAATTTCAGCACTTCTTTTGGATCAATATCTCCGGCAACGTTCAATATCGCGTTGTTGGGACCATACCATCGTAAAAAGAACTTTTTTACATCGTCAAGTTCAGCTCTGTCCAGGTCATCAACATATCCGATCACAGGCCAGCTATAAGGATGGCCGGCAGGATATAATGTTTGACCTAAAATTTCCCACTGCAGCCCGTAAGGCGGATCCAATTGATTTTGTTGCTTTTCATTCTTTACCGTTGATCTCTGGATCTCAAATTTTTCCTTTGTCAGAGAATCCAGCAGTAAACCCATCCTGTCTGCCTCTAACCATAAAGCCGTTTCAAGCTGATTGCCCGGAATCATCTCAAAATAAACCGTCATGTCATCTGTTGTAAATCCATTGTTAGCTCCTCCGGATTCCGATACAATCTTAAAATGCTCATCATCTGCAACGTTTTTTGAACCCTGAAACATCATGTGTTCAAAAAAATGAGCAAAACCAGACTTTCCTGGTACCTCCCTTGCCGAACCTACATGATATGTGATCTGTACGAGCGCTATCGGATCAGAATGATCTTCGTGCATGATCAATGTAAGACCATTTGGTAATTGCCACTTTTCGTAAGAAATTTTTATTTCTCCCGGATCCGCTTCTACTTTCTCAATAAGCTGAGATTTCGTAATATCTCCCGATGTTGTCTGGCTAAAAAGTAACGTAATTGAACATAGGGAAAAAATAATGATTGCTGCAAAAGAAACAATGATCTTGTACAACTGGCTGATTTGTAATTTGTTCATAATGTTTAGTTCTGGTTACTGGTAACTGGTTACTGGTTACTGGTTTCTGGTTACTATTCCCTTTATTTCCTTATTCCCTGTATTCCCTTTATTTCCTTCCTAAATAAGATCAATGCAATTCCTCCAAATAAAATTCCAAACCCCCAAAGCATAAAGGTTTGATTAGAATCAATTCTTTTTTCTATTTGTTGAAAACGTTGATCAATTCGTTTTTCCATTTGTTCAAAACGTTGATCAATTCGTTTTTCCATTTGTTGTAAACGTTGATTAAATAGTTTTTCCATTTGCTCCATTGTTACCATTAACTTTTCCATCGTTATTCTTAACTCTACCATCGTATTTCCTAATTCTTCCATCTTTTCTCTATCTTTTTGAGTAAACTCATTTTGAGCAAAAACAATATTGAAGGAGAGTATAGATATGATAATTATCAAACTACTTTTTACCAACTTTTTCATCAACAAATAATTTTTTAATAATACACTATCCATCGTAAATTGAATTTGCAAACTTAAGATTGTTAAATGAAATAGACAAATTTTTTATCTTATTTTTTCTTATTCTTTTTACCCTTCTTTTGCTTCTCCTTGGGCCCTATATCTTTTATCTCCTTTGTTTCCTCTATATCCTTTATTTTCTCTATCCCCTCTTCCTCCTCAATTTCTTTTATTTCCTCTATATCCTCTATTCCCTCTTTACCGGGTGGGAAAAGGGATGGCAAAGTCCCCCCTTCGGGGGGATTTAGGGGGGCTGACTCCCCTTTAACTTCCTCTATTTTAGCAACGGAAGTTATTTCGTCATCTTCATTTAATCTTATCAGCTTCACGCCCT
>VRUD01000037.1 GCA_019456305.1 Cytophagales bacterium
TCCTATGCTGATGAGTAAATTTATAATTTTTAGAAGTAATTTTATTAGTTTATAAATTTAATCGGACAACAGTGATTAATTATATTTAATCTTGAACCAAAATGATCCTCCATGCTTTTCTACTTTAGCCAAATTTTCATGCTCCCAAACAGGTTCAAGTATTTTATTTAATTTACTGTCTTGACTGATAAAATAATTAGGTAATATAATTTCAAATTTTTCTTCATTGGCCAAAAGATAGCAGGCAAGTAAATATTGCTCGGAATAAAATCTATCTGCCATAAATTGAGGATAGTCATAAGGCAAGTAAATATCATGCAGATGTACGATTACTCCTTTATTTAATTTTGGCAGCACTTCCAGAAAAAAAACCGTTACATCTGAATTTGGTAAAGCCCGGTGTGAATTATCAATAAATAGAATATCGTTTTCTTGTAATTCATAAATAAATGAGAAATCAGTTTGTTCAAAGGGTTGCCGAATGGTTTTGTAGCACAACTGATCAATTGAATTTCTTGGAAATGGGTCTACGGATATTATTCTTGTTTGGAGTTTATTGTCTTTGATTGATTTATAAGCAACTTTTGTTGAGGTTCCTGAACCAACTTCTACAAATAACTTTGGCTTAAAAAGGTGTATTAATCCATAAATACTTATAATATCCAATCCAGGCAAATAACCATTATTCCAGCATGGATTAATTTGATTTGTTTCTTTATCACAAGTTTTAATTGCAATAAACGTCTCTTTAAACTTTATAAAATGATTCAAGTAATTGGAATAGTGACTTCTATTTTTGGTTACAATATTAAATAGTAAATCATGTGGTGGTTTCCCAAAACCATACCTAGGCACTAAATCAACTTTGTATTCGAGAAAAAGATTCTGAAACTTAGGAGATAAGAAGCGATAAATGTTTTTTATTTTTTCTTTCATTTTAAAAAAGGCTATTGTAATTAATGCTATTTGTTTATTATATGATTAATTTTTGGAGATTAAATAATTATCCATCACAAATGACCCATTTTTATCAATGTGATTGAAGACATGCACATCAAGTGGTTTTATTAAAAATTCATCAACCAGAATATGATCCCATATTATTAAAAATTTTATTCGATTGTTTTTGTTATATAAAGTGAAGATATGATCTACCCTTACCCAATTCTTATATATTTCTGTGGAAAATTTTGGATTTATATCAACTTGTTCAATAATTTGATTATCTTGATTGTATTGAAAGTATTTCAATAAAGGAAATGCTGAAAATTGATTATCTGCATAAAACCATAAAGATGCGTTGAGGGTCATTGGGTCAAATTTACCCAATTGCTTCTCCTTATTTAATGGGATAGTCTGATTATAAATTTCTATCTCACCATTTTCCTTATAAAGCGCTCCGCTGCCAAATAAAGTATGATCAGCTTGTTTATCATCATAGTTTCTGATAATAATGGACTTTGTTTGCTGCAAACTCAAATAATTTTTACTTTTATAAAGAGAGTCTTTACAATTTTTAAAAAATAATCTGGTTTCAGCAAGTTTATCCTTGAAAGCGCCTAAAGGTAGCTTATATATGTTGACAATATCATTTTTATAAATAAATTGGGAATTGCTAACCAGTTTATTTTCGGCTATATTTAACGTTTCATTTGTGGTGATGAGTAACAGGGGTTTATCACTTTTATAATCTTTTAAGATGTCTTTTTTAATTAGATCACTGCTAATCAGTTGAGCTTGCTTTAAGCTTTGAGAGATCGATGTTCTGGACATAAATCCACTTACCATGGGCAAACCTGTATTATAAGACGCTTTACATGCCTCAAACAAAGAACCCCCGCCTCTTTCAATATACAACTTTTCCGAGCCCATTTGAAAGTATGGCAGCGCCAGTATTGCCTGAAAATCATCAGGAAAATATCCTGTTTCTTTTAACCATGATGTATAATTATCATGCTTAGTTATAAAGCCACCGGCAGTTTTATATTGAATAATAAAGTCTCGTTTAACCTTTACGTTGATATATGCTTCCATCGACCATATGATTAACAACAACGAAATAATAGTGATGGCAAGACCTTTTAAACGTTTTATGACCAAAAATCTAAAAATCAAATAAAAATAAAAAGCGCTATAAACAGTAAAAACATAATAAAATATCCAGGAGAGTCGCCCTATACCCCTAAATTGTTTTATAACAGGAATGGAGTAATAGAATTCTTGTAAACCAAGTTTAAAAGGATATGCCATTGAAATGAGTAATATTAAGACTGATGCCCATAAGGTAGTTGACAAGGTAGCTGGCAGTACTGGCTTAAATATTTTATAATACTTTTTCGTTCTTATATATTTTATGATCTTTACAATTGAAAAAATAAGTGCTAACAAGCCTGCAAAACCCACATAGGCATATCCTTCCCACTGTGCTTTACTAACTTTTATAAAAGTATTCCAAACATCTAGAAAAGGACTATATACAGGTAAAAATACACTTTCAAAAGAGGCTATATAATGAAAAAAGCCATAAGGAACAACAATTCTATCATTGACGGGATCTGTTAAAAAGAAATAAATTCTTATTATTATAAAAGGAATAGCAGCAGAAATAATCCCTAAAATAATATACTTATAGCTAAGTTTATCTGTTTTATAATTTTGCAGGAAATAAACAAGTAGATAGATGATTATAAAAATACCACCAATCAGTGCATAATACATGGTAATAAAACTGAACAATGTGATAGTAAGTGATAACGACATTCCCCATAATATTGGTTTTTTTGAGTGAAAAAATTTGATTAACAGATACCAGATCAAAGGTACATACAACATATATGATAACCCATAATGACCGGAAAATCTGCTAAACTGGGGGGATAAAAATCCAATGATGATAGAGACGATAAAAGCATACCACGTAGGTAAAAAATGGTATTTTAATATTTTAAATAATAATAATATACAGGGAAGAATAGAAAAAATAATGAAAGAATTGAATATGCCTATAGTATAGTCAGAAATATTGAAAACATTTTTTTCTATCCAATTAAGTATAAAAGACAGAATAGGCTGTGTAGCGGCAAAAACCACATTCTCACCGTAAGGGTAATTCATCCCGGTAAAATGAGTGCCGCTATCATATTTAATATAATAAGCAGCAGTGTAATAATTCTTAATTCCATCTCCACCCACGTCAAATAGATATGAATTGGGGTGTATAACAATGTCTTTAAATAAAATCAGGATAAGAAACAGGGTTATTACTGTTAAAAGTATAAGAGGTTTTTTATCTGATACATTCATGGAAATTTAATTTATTAATCGAGTCAGGCTATTTATTCCCGGTAATTACTCTATCATCAATTTTTAATACGGAACCTTGCTCTATCGAATATAAACGTTTTATCCCCCTATACTTAAAATTATTAACAATAATCCTGGCACCACCATATTCAGGGTTTTGCTGATAAGCTACTAAACCCTGTTCACAGTCTGTTAATTCAATATAATTAATATCAACTTCTGATAGATCTCTGGAAGAAATTGCGATTTTAGAATTTTTGATTGTTATATCAATCATTGCAACTTTAGCCTCCATAACTGCGTTAACAGCATTTCCTTTTGTTTTTGTTATGTGACAGTTTTTGACCTGAACTACAGAACCTGAAAATTCAAAAGCATCTTTACCAATAACCTGAAAAAAAACATTTGTAATTTTTCCTTTGCAAAAATCTGCATCAAATGCATCACCGGTACAATTTGTGAAAACTGTATTTGAAATAGTGAAATTTGAACGAATGATATTCAGGGCATCTTCAGCATGAATATCACTGATTTTGCAATCAGTTATTTCAACATCAGATTCATAAAAAGTAACAGCGCCGTCAAGTTTCCAGCCTCTGTAATTTAAGGCATTGATATTGTTAAAAATTACATGTTTTACAAAAGATTTTTTATCAGCCTGTAAAACAGTAAACCCTCCGTATGTACCATCACTTGAACCAATTACAATAGGCTCTTCTTCATTTCCATACATATAAACAGGAGATTTTGATATAAACTTAGAATAATTTATAAAATCCAAATTACATCCTGCTAAAAACTTGACAGAATAATGTTCAGGAATGATTACGTTTTTTTCAACTTTATAATTACCAGGATAAAAAATAACCGTAGAGTCTTTAACCCGATAAATTTTATTGCTTTTTAAACTCATTGTTTTAATAGAATGTAATAATTCCTGGGCAGATGTTGAAGGAATAGGTGCCGGCCATGGATTGATATTTACTGTATAGATAGAATCTAATCCTAAAACTTTATAAAATATCGTATTTCCACTTCCATTGATGTGCTGATCATAGAATTCAATAGGATTGTTCCTGTTATATGCAGGTAAGATTATTTTTTTACTAAAATAGCTGGTAATCATATTATTACCGCCAATCCCCATTAATTCGATTGGCAAAGCGTGCGTACTTCCAATACATAATATCAATTTATACTTATTAGAATTTTGCAAATATACTTTCAAAGCTAGTTTTTCATATGGGATCAAATGATTTCTGATATTTGCGGCATTATTATAAAGAAAATTTTTATCATACTTGTAATCTATAAATTCGGTTTGTAGCAAAAGTTCCCGTTTTATTAGATCCATTTCAATGTTAGAAAAAAAGTCATGCAGATACTCTTCGTTAGAATATTTTTCAAGATAAGATATATATTTTTCAACAAACAGATAATCATGGAATATATTTATTAATATATTGCCAGCCTTCCAATCTCCAAATTTGTTGATCGCATAACCTATAAAAGGTCTGTGAATCCAGTCAAAAACACCCTCTGCCGAATAACCATCGAATCCTATTGGTTCTAATTTTTCTGTCACCGGATTAAAATACATTCGTTGATTATGCCATATTATTGCATGAAAAGCTTTTGTTATATCTAAAATAGCATAATATCTTGCTAATTTGTCAATATCAAATATTTCTGAAGTTGTTTTTATTCCATATTTATACTGAAACATGAGGTTCTGAGCCTTCTTAAATTCATTTAATAATTTTTCAGATTTTATAACATTTTTTATTGAAAATGGTTTAATTTCTGAACCTTCAAAAGAGGCAATACCGGAATTGTTCCTATAATCTCTTACCCGGGTATCCCACAATCCACCTTCATCAAATTTAATAATTACACTTTCTTTCCTTCGTTGTCTTTGTAATAACTGGTTGGTAAAGTGTTCTTCATAAGCATATATGCCTAGATCCTTATTGTTAAGGTGTAATACTATAAAATCGTAGGTAGGTGTTAGAATATCTTCATATTCTAATAATTTATGAAAAACCCATTCGTCAATAAAGTGTCTTGTAAGTGGATTTTGGACAGAAAATTCCTTCATTCTGTTCCATGCATAATTCTTTTTTGTTTTGATCCTGAATGACCATTTATTTTCTTTTAAATGATCAAGCCAATCTCCTTTTAATCGGGCAAAAGCAAGTATTTCATTATCATTATTATCTATTAATTTTACTTTAACAAAATCATCATTGTTTGTTACAAGAATTCCCTTCTTAAATGCCTCATGCCGTTTTGCTTTTAATTTATTTAATCCTTTGTCATCTATTTTAAGGGTCAAAATTTTAATTTCCCCAAAGCCTGATAGATTATTTGAAAATTCAGCCATTTTTGATAATTTAATTATTTTTAAATCATCAAAATATGCCGGCCTATTATCAGGATTCCATACATAAAATTTTAATTCTTTATTATGTATGTTTCTGGGGATTATTACTTTGATTTTTAGCAGTTCCCATCCTTCAAAGTTCTTCTTAATAGCTGTTTTATCCTGATGCCAGAGATTCCAATTACCTTGTGCTACAATTGTGCCAACATGATACTCA
Source organism: Cytophagales bacterium (assembly GCA_019456305.1). Classification (NCBI taxonomy): domain Bacteria; kingdom Pseudomonadati; phylum Bacteroidota; class Cytophagia; order Cytophagales; species Cytophagales bacterium. Next base: position 5,904 of record VRUD01000037.1, read on the forward strand.
CTATATTTCCACACGCTTGCTTCATAAATCTCACCTTCATTTACATTTGATATTAAATAACCTAATGCAAATTGGTCTTCTTTATAAACTTTAGCTGAATATTTTCCTGATAATGCTTTTTCATCTGATTGAGTTTGTCCATTATAAAAAATATTATTTTTATTTTTGAAAAATTTTTTATTTTTTTTAACAATAATATTTTCTGCATCGCATAATACTTCGGTAAAATCAGTGCTCGCTCTAATTTTATTAAATAAAATCATCAAACTATAGGATGCGGCTGTTACGCCCAAAATCAGACCTGCTGTTATTAACCCTATTTTTTTATATTTGTGTTTTGATTTGGGTTTTCTTTTGGAAATGATCATAATTTTTGGATTTGGATGCAATTTAGTGTTTTTTAACCAATTTTAAAGAATATTAGAAATGCGAAAAAATAAATCCCACAAAGCCCGAATGGGTTGTATAATTTTTATATTAATTGTATTTATGGCTTGTTCAGATGAAAATAAGGAAATTCAAATAATTTATAGTATCGAACAAACCAATATTATAACCAGCGGATTTGATATTAAATGGAAGACTGCGTTCAAAGGCACTTCCAATTTAAAATACGGGATAACAAGATCATTAGAACTTGGTGAAATTAACCAGGAAAGAAAAACAAAATTACATTCAATATCTCTCAGTGGTTTGAAACAAGCAGAATTTTATTACGTCCAGGCCTATTCAGTATATGGATATGACACTGCTTTTTCAAATATAGGTTTGTATAGTACAGCTTCAAATTCCACTGGTAAAATTCGAATCTATTTCAATAAACCAGTAGATAATTCTATTTCTACAGGAGTAGATGCCGTTTATCTAGATCATACCTTTGCCGATACAATAATGGCGTACATAGATAAAGCAAAATCTACGCTGGACGTTTGTATGTTTGTCAGTGAAGTTGAATCAATTGTACAGTCTATCAATAGAGCATATGTTCGTGGAGTTACGGTAAGATTTATTACGAGTGGTGATGGTCAAACAAATACTGCATTAAAGCATCTTAATGACAAAATACCACTTCTGAAGGGTAGTCCTAAGCAGTCAATGCATAATAAATTTTTTATCATTGATGCTAAATCTACAAGTCATGCCTGGGTAATAACCAGTTCAGCAAATAACACTGAGCGTGGCTTAAATGACTGGCCAAATAATATGGTATTAATTCAGGATGAGGCCTTGGCAAAAGCCTATACTTGGGAATTTGAAGAAATGTGGGGTGGATCAGGAACTATGCCAGATAGTTCAAATGCAAAATTTGGAGCTCAAAAAACAGATAATACACCTCATAGATTTATTATAGATGGTAAATTAATTGAGCTCTACTTTTCTCCCTCTGATTTTACAAATTCGGCAATAGTGAATGCAATAAAAACTTCTGATTGTGACCTGGAATTTGCGTTAGCTATTTTCCAGGTACATAAAATAGCTGTTGAAGTAAAGAATGCACATAAAAGAGGTGTAAATGTTAGAGGAATAATCGAATTAATAAAATCTACCAGCAGTGAATATCATTATCTACGCAATAATGGGGCTAATGTCTTAGAACACACTTTACCAGAAACCATGCATCAAAAATATGTTATAATAGATGCAACGCTGCCTGATTCTGATCCAATGGTAATTACTGGCTCTTACAATTGGTATCCAGTCAATACAGCAAATATTGATGATAACACACTGATTATTCATGATGCGTTTATAGCCAATATCTATTTACAAGAATTCTCAGCCCGATTTAAAGAGCTCCCTGAATACTTTAAAATCAGAGATATTGAACAAACTAAAATTAAAACTACGGGATTTGATATTAAATGGACAACTAATTTCAATAGCACGTCCAATATAAAATATGGTTTAACAAGATCATTAGAACTTGGTGAGATCAAATCCATAGAGCAAACCACATCACACACTGTCTCACTTAATAGTTTAGCGTCTGCAGAATTTTATTATATTCAAGTCTATTCAGTGTATGGAGATGATACCATTTTTTCAAAAGTAGGTTTGTATAGTACAGCTTCAAATTCCACTGGTAAAATTCGAATCTATTTCAATAAACCAGTAGATAATTCTATTTCTACAGGAGTAGATGCCGTTTATCTAGATCATACCTTTGCCGATACAATAATGGCGTACATAGATAAAGCAAAATCTACGCTGGACGTTTGTATGTTTGTCAGTGAAGTTGAATCAATTGTACAGTCTATCAATAGAGCATATGTTCGTGGAGTTACGGTAAGATTTATTACGAGTGGTGATGGTCAAACAAATACTGCATTAAAGCATCTTAATGACAAAATACCACTTCTGAAGGGTAGTCCTAAGCAGTCAATGCATAATAAATTTTTTATCATTGATGCTAAATCTACAAATAATGCCTGGGTAATAACCAGTTCAGCAAATAACACTGATCGTGGCTTAAATGACTGGCCAAATAATATGGTATTAATTCAGGATAAGGCTCTGGCAAAAGCCTATACTTGGGAATTTGAAGAAATGTGGGGTGGATCAGGAACTATACCAGATAGTTCAAATGCAAAGTTCGGAGCTCAAAAAACAGATAATACGCCTCATAAATTTATTGTTAATAATAAACTGGTAGAGCTATATTTTAATCCTTCAGATAGAACAAATAGAGCAATTATTAAGACAATATACACAGCAAATCAAGATCTTGAATTTGCTATGGCACAGTTTTGGGGGCATGATCTTGGTACAGCTATCAAGAATGTGCATAATAACGATGTGAATGTTAAAGGAATAGTGGATGTAGTAAAATATTCTACCAGCGAAGATCATTATCTACGTAATCTTGGAATTAATATTTTAAGCCACACTTTGCCTGCAGTTATGCATCACAAATATGCAATTATTGATGCAAATGCTCCTGATTCAGACCCAATTGTAATAACAGGATCATATAATTGGCATTTGAATAATATAAAAATTGATGATAACACCCTTATTATTCATGATCCTTCCATTGCAAATATTTATTTACAAGAATTTACTGCCAGATATAATGATGTGTTAAAATATAATTTTACCCATTAGTTAAATAAAATATTTTAATAAGGGATTCAATGTTTCTTCCATTTTGATACATCAAAATGATATAAATATAATACATCTTTGTATTCAGATAATAACTCCATATTGTATTTTTCAATGATGTCAGCAGTTTTATAAACCAGTTCTTTACTATGCGGATATTGGCTTTTTTTAAATTTCTCTATAATTTCATTGTGTATTTTCTTATCGTATAACACTAAAATTGGTTTATCGGATAAGAGCTTCGAAAGATCCTTAGGAAAATCCTCTTCTATAAAGAGTTCAAAAAATTCCTTTACTTGATATTCAGCAGTTCGGGACATCTTGCTTGACATTAATGGTAAATTACTCATCAGGCTTAATTGCATGGTTTGTGTACAGAACGATTCAATCGGATCTATTGTATAGTCATAATTTTCTGAACCAACATGATAATAAGGAATGGGTAAAATTGCCTGATATTTTGAAAAATCAACCTTATTTGTCAATGACTTCATTTCTTCTATATATGATTCATTTGTTAAATAATTTTCATACTTTTTCTTTTTAAAAACAGTAATCATATCATATGTATCTATAATAGAACAAATTATCAGTCCAAAAACTATAGTTTTTAACCACATCGATTTATTATGTCTTAAATAGTAATCTATGATAAAAGCAACACAGAAATTAAACCCCCAGAAAAAAAACCAGTTAAATCTACCTAAACATCGAAACTGTGTAACTGAATCTGTTATTTTATGTAAATAATAAAACGGTGTTAAATAATTAGTTATTCTGTAAGAGTTGTTAAATATATAGATTTTTTCTCCAAAAGCAATTAAAAGAGAAACCAGTGCTGATGCTAATAATAAGAGGATAAAGAATCCTTTATCTGAATCGAAAATTTTCTTAAAAGAAAGGAACCATTTTCTTTTAAATATATAAGTAATAATAAGAATCAAGGTTGCTATTAAGGCAAAATTACCTAAAAATGCATGGGATTCGTAAGGGATACCATTTACATATTCGATTGGAAATTTTATCACATTATGGTCATAAGAAGTAAATAGTGCAGGAAAAGTTAATGACCACGTATCCCAATCATATCCTCCAACAATTGTTCTCCTGAAATCATAAAATTTGTCGATTAGTTTAATAATGAAAACAGGAATAAGAGAAAATATGATTATAAAAGAGAAATAATTTAATAATTTAGGATATCTTTTGGTTTTAATGAATTCATAAATTGTCCAGAAAAAGAAAAAACTAAAAATTAGTATCAATAATAGTCCGATATAATAAAGATGAATGAAAGTGAATATTATTACTGAGAAAATTATTAATATAGAATTTATGATACAACTTTTAATATTATTTTCATTATAGCTATTGTAAAATCTTAACAATAAGTAGGTTATTAGTAAAAAAGTAAAAGAAAATGATAAGTTAAAATGTCCAACATTCAATCGTATAATTTGTGGACATAACCAAGGTAAAATTAAACTAAGCGGATAAATTAAAATTTTCGAATTTAAAATGTATGAAAGAATTTTATAAACAAAAAACGTACTAATTAATATGTTTATAATACAAAAAAAATTGTAAATTTCAAAACTATAGGAAGTAACATCAAATATATAGTTTGAAAACAGTTTAACAAAGATTGCTAAGATAGGATTGTTGCCTGCGTAAAATAAATAATCCCCATAAGGATAATTCATATTTTTAAAAATAAATATACCTTCATTAAAGTTTTGTTTTAAATAAGAAATAAAGGTGAAATAATTTTTTATACCATCGTAATAGTTTACAAACAATAAATCTTTGAATAATATATTTTTAAAGGCAAATAGAAGTAGGCAGGATTGAATAATTATTATTAATAAAATTGCAAGCCGTTGATTGGAATAAACTTTCATGGTTGTTAAACTATGGATACCTTTTAAAAATTTAATAATACCTCATCCCCCCCCCCACATACTTCGAACTCTTCCCCATCCTAAACGCCATATTCTGCGATACATAATCCCAATCCTTATCAAATTGAGCGTCATATTTTATCTCAACAATAGTTGTATTTTCTTTAGCAGGATTACTCAAAAAAGCCGGATAACTGTCCATAACATAGTATTTCAGGTCTCTATCCAGCGTTAATCTGTATTTTTTATCCATAGAAATAAAATAAGAGCGCAGATACTGTATGAGTACCACAGGGTGTAATGGAATTATGGTATTCACATTTTTCTTCACATATTCCTGAAGACTTTTCCCATTCAACAGCTTAAAATCCGGCAGCTTTTTATATTCTTTTTTACCCAATTGGTTTATTTTGATTTTCTTTTCTAATTGTGGATTTTTAGCAACTTTTATATCTTCACCATACCACCTGATCCTGTGTTTAACTCTTTGGGAAATACCGGCCAAATTATCTCTTAAAGCATCCATGTTATGCGTATCAAGATATATGCTGTTCACATACCTGTCCGGATACGTAGTGATAAAGGAGGCGGGGTGGAGTTTGATAGCGTTTAAAACCTCAAAGTACGAGGCATCTTCTATTTTATATTTTCTTTCGTAGCGCAATTCAATAGTAACTCAATAGTAATTCGGTTGTAATTCAATGGTAATTCAACCGAATTACAACTGAATTAGGCATCTTTAAAATCATGAGTTAATAATACTAAAATGATCCCCATAATACCTGCCCCCCTAAGTCCCCCCGAGTACTCGGGGGGGATTTAGGGGGGCTTCAAGAATAATAAGAATGATCTCAAAAGTGGTCATAACTATATTTTTATTCTGTCTATTAAATTACCAGAAATAGAAAATTATACATCCTTAAGATTATCAGTTGTTAAAGCCCAAATGATACCGACTATACCAATGACGGTGAGTATACTAAGTGTAATAATCAAATAAATCATGATTCGAACTTTTTTCTGTCTATTAAATTTCCAAATATATAAAATATGATTGTAACAACAAAACCCCAAATAACTATCAAAAAGTTAAATTCTTCTGGTTTTGTTATTGGTCCAATAATAAATAATGCAAAATTTATCTTAGCAATATCATAACAAAACTTAGCATTATTATCTTTCTGCTCTTTCGTTTTAATAAGCTTAATGCTTTTTAATTTGTTTATTATTCTTTTTAATCTCTTAATCATTTTCACATTAATAATTAATCGAAACTCCAAGCTTTATACTATGAGAGCATAGTGCAGAGAGGTGAACCCCGCCTGTGGCGGGGCTATGCTCTTTACGCTATGCGCCTATCACACCGCCAAATTCCTCTGCTCAACAAACGAAAAGTTCAAATCAGACGATAGATCTCTGAGCTTATCTTTTGCCTCGGTGATCTTATCAAGTGAATCTGTTTCAATGATAAAGGAAAGTTCAAGCCTGTTGTCTATTTGATCCATTCTTTTTAGTTCAACCAGGGTAAATAGAGAAGTAAGGATATCTGTTATAGGTTTTACGTCTGTTTTGCTTGTAGAAATATTAATAAACATATTATCAGGTGTGGAAGCTCTTTTCTTTCTCTTTATCATGGCCTGGATAAAAAGAAGAGCAAGAATAACAATAAATGCCAGAATAGTGATAATAGCCTGGTTTGCCCCCATCCCTAAGCCAACCCCGATGCATAAAAATAAGAAAGCCAGCTCTTCAGGTTCCTTGATAGCGGAACGAAACCTCACGATTGATAATGCACCTACTAAACCAAGCGACAAAGCAATGGAGGATTTAACGATATAGATGATAAGCATTGTCGTTAATGCAAGCAGCATGAAGTTATTTGCAAACTGTTTACGATTGGAGATTGTGTTGCCATACCTTGTGTAAAAAAGAGATAAAATGTAGGTCAATAAGGCTGTAATGAACAAATTGAATAAGAACTGCTCGTGATTAATGGCATCAGCAGAAAATTCATTTACAAAGTCTTCAAATCTAAACATAGTGGCAAAATTATATAATTTTAGACAATAAATTATATCTTTACGCTTAATTTTATAAAAATTTTGTCTGCAGGAGTTAATTATGAAAAAGTTTTACAAAATTTTCACGTTAACCATTTTAGTAATTAATACTTGTACTGCTGATGAGGATCAAGGCGGCTATAATAAGATACGGCTGGAAAACGAATTCAAATTAAGTGTGCCCAACGATCTTGCTGAAAAAATATGGATTTATTTACAAGCTAATTATTGTAACGATTCTATTAAAAAGTTTTTGGGCCTGACATTCAGTACATCTTTTTCCGAAGAACATTTTATAGATACTTATTTTGACGATGAAAACAAAACGCTTTTAAATCAGTGGTGTGGTATCCGTTACAGACAAAGGTTCATGAATGGAATGTTAGGAAGTCAATTGATACAACTCAAGATTTCAACAGATAAAAGTAACAGCACAATCAGAAAAGAATTAAAATTCAGATATAACAGCAGAAAAAGTAAGAAAGACAAATTTTCAGAGCATCCATTTTTGAAATATATACACCGCACAGATAGAGACGCTATTCAGAGATACCTGGTTAGCCTGGGTACCAATTCACAATCCCTTGCACCTTCTGTTTCTATTCAGCAAAACCGAAGAAGGGTTTATATTTCAGAAAAAGGGCAAGCATTAGTTACTATTACGCTTGATATCGTATCAAAAAAAGTTTGGCCAAAGCTATCATTCACAGAGATTGAGATCGAGCTTAACGAAATAAGATATACCTATGGTGATAAAAAACAAAGATCATGGATGCACAAAATAAATAACAAAATAAAAACCGGCATTATGAGAAAATTCCCGGACCTGGTGCAGGACCAAAAACCAAAATATAATAAGATTTGCGAACTTAAAGAAAATAATTTTATATCAAAATTAACCGATAAGCTTATCTGGATTGTATTTTCCAGCTTAATATTAACAGCAGTATTATTGTTTATTAGAAATGGTAGAAGGAGAGGAAAATAAAAAAACCACAGATAACACTGATTAGTGCTTGTCTATAATGTCAAAAATATTCGTTAATGAAAATCCAAAGTTTCAACATTAAGTCGGCAGTCGGCAGTCGGCAAATTTGCTGACTGCCGACTGTGGACTGCCGACTTTTTAATCAACTTACGAAGTTATGTTTTTACTATAATATATTAAACATTCGACTTTATAGACAAACACCGATTAGAAAATATTAATTTTTTTTAAAAAAATCTGTGCCTGCCCCGATTTCCCGGTGGTTATCTGTGGTTAAAACCCTTATTTCTTGAATCCTAAAATACACAATGAACAGTCAGATGGGGGTTGAATGCCGTCATATGAGAATGAAATATAATAGATACCGGTTGCAGTACATTGATATCCGATTTGTGAATATTTCTTCTTTTTCTTTTTATCGTAACTATTAGCTTTTAACTTACGATTGGTATCGAAAATAGTGGCAATCAGGCTGATATTACCCTCACCACTGCCATCGCATAAAACCAGTTTATACATTGTGTTTTTGCTGAAAACATACGAAAATTCCTTTTTAACACTTTTATCCCCACTTTTGAATTTATCAGCATCAATCTCATAAGCTTTTAAGAATTTAAAATCACCGAGTTTGCTTGCGCATGTTTCAACCTTAGCTTTTGAATGGCATTGAGAAAAACACCATTGAGGCATTAATACCATTATTATAGCAAAATTACAGTAAATCAGTATCTTTTTCATATGTATAAATGGTTTTATATATGTTCACGTTAATACACGAGAATACCTGAACACATATTATTAGTTTGTTAAAGTTTTTCGTATAGATTCAGTTTCAGACGCAATTTCAGCAATTAATTCCTCAGTAATAATTATTGTACTTGTGCTGTGATCCTCTACAATGAGCATATTATCAATCTCTTTAAAAGTAGGCGGCTCATAAGTATATTTTACCTCTACTTGTTCAAAAAGTCTTTTGAGGTTGTCCAAATCGCTCCTTAATTTTTGAATATTATGATCATTTTGATAAACACTCAATAGTATCATGATCTGATCAAGAGTAACTTTTTGCTCTCCTATTCTTTCTGATAGTTCCTTGTGCCATCCCTCCTCTGTATTTAATTTATCAATTTGTGCTGCTATATGCAATGCTTCCAACCAACCACCTGTAAGCATCAAAATAGTAAGGCTGCTGCGATTTTGTTCGCGCAGATAACGATACATGTCCTCAAAATTGGAGGTGGTAATATATAATAATGAATCCAGGTTACCCCCCAAATTAGTGAGTCGTTGTAAGGTTTCAAAATTAAAATAATGACCAACTCTTATATCATCGGCAAGCTCTTTAACAGAATTCAAATACAGCAGTGCATCCTGATTTTGTTCATATAAATTAATATATCCCAGATCTGCACCATATATACCCAGGTTAATGGCTTTTTTGAAGTTTGTATTGTAATTTTTAATGTTTTCTGTTGGGTTCAATATATTTTTAGAATAATTGGCGCCAATACCCTGAATAAGGGAGGTCATTTCTAATGGCGAGGGTATTGATTGTATCACCTCCTCTACAAGATCCGGTGAGATATCAGGAACCTTTTCAAAGCTGAGCGAATCATCTTCAAGCAGATCATTTTCATTGTTTGTTTCTGAAGTACAACCAATCAGAAACAATACCAGCATAGTTATAATAAAATTTTTCATTTCTAAATATTTTTATACGGCTAATATTAATTACGGGGCAAATATATTTTATTAAGAATTAAAAAACAATTTTTTTATAAACTTTTTTTTAAAAAAAAAGTTTATTGACCAATTTCCTGATTTAGTTTGTCAAATTTCTACGAATAGATTCAACTTCAACTGCAATTTCAGAAAGTAATTCCTGAGTAATAATTATTGTACTTGAGCTATGATCCTCTACAATTAACATACCATCAATCTCTTTAAAAGTTGGCGCTTCATAAGTATATTCTATCTCTACCTGTTTGTAAAGTTTTTTAAGATTTTCAAGATTGTTCCTCAATTTTTGAATATTATGATCATTTTTATAAACACCCAACACAATCATGATCTGGGCAAGCGTTACTTTTTGCTCACCTATTCTTTCTGATAGCTGCTTATGCCCTTGCTCATCTATATTGAGTTTATCAATTTGCGCTGCTATATGCAATGCTTCCAGCCAACTGCCTGTAAGTATTGAAATAGTGATACTGCTGCGATTTTGTTCACGCAAAGAATGATACATATCTTCAAAATTAGAGGTGGTAATATATAATAATGAATCCAGATTCCCACCCATAGTTGTGAGTTGTTTTAAGGTCTTAAAATCAAGATAATGACCAACTCTCAGATCATCGGCAAGCTCTTTAACACAATTCAAATACAGCAGTGCATCCTGGTTTTGTTCATATAGATTAATATATCCCAAATCTGCGCCATAGATACCCAGGTTGATAGCTTTTTTAAAATTCGTATTATAATTTTTAATATTTTCTGTTGGGTTCAATATATTTTTAGAATAGTTGGCGCCAAGACCCTGAATAAGGGAGGTCATTTCTAAAGGAGGCGGTATCGATTCAATCACCATTTCTACCTGATCAGGTAATATTTCAATGACTTGTCGGAAGATCAGCGAAGAGTCTTGGTCAAAATCGTGTTGATTATTTGTTGTATCAGCGTTACAACCAATCAAAAATAAAAGTACGAAGGATACAGTAATATTTTTCATATATAAATAATTTATGGGCATCTCTAAAAACTACACCATACATGTAGTTTTTAGAGATGCCCTTATTGCTATGTTTTCAGCCTGCCTGGCTTGAATTTCTCCAAAAAGTCCAATACCCATTTTAAGGCGTCAAAATATAGGGTAATGTACAATATAATTGACATTATCCAGATAATAGTGATATTAAAATACAGCGTATCAAAGAGTGTGCCTAAAAATCGTTTATTTGGTGCATAAAAATGGGTTCGAAAGTCTAATTTACTCCGATTTATATCAGGTTCTAAATATATTGGCTCAAACTTTTGCAATAGCTCGCCATCATATTCTATTATCCTGTGTTTTGTCCTGCGGTTTTTAACCATTTCTTCGAGCTCTTCATTAAAATAAGACAGCTTTAATTGCCTGAATCGTTGTTCTTTTTCAGGTGTATCCTGAAGTTTATTTAAAAAAATATCTTCCCGGAAATCAGCCCTGCTGAATTCACCAATATAATATGCTTTGAGCCTGACAAGATAGTTTGATAAGCTGTCTGCAATTTGCAGGTTAAAATTATTAATATCAAGTTTGTCAAGGTATTTAAATTGAATTGTACGGGATTTTAAATTTATTTTTGACAGTTCCCTTTTTAATAATTGAAGATTTTTGGTTATAATCTCTTTAGATGAAGGGAAAGGGGATGGCAAAGTCCTCCCGGGTACTCGGGAGGGATTTAGGGGGGCTTTCATTAAATTGATACATTCAGTTGCTCTTTTTTTCAATTCAGGAACATACCACCCTTGTTTAAAATCCGCAGCACTTACTTTTTTCTCAACATCATATAATCTTGCCTTACCTAATCTCTGATTTTCGTATCTGTTATTCTTAAACTGATGCACAGCAAGCGCTTCAAATGCCCATCTGGAAGTCATTATGTCAGCTATTATGGGTACGTGAGCTTTGCTGCCAATATAGTGGTTTAATTTATCAAAATTAAAAATAGCACCGCTTAATATCATTTGTGGTATCAGCAGGATTGGTATTAATATGTATATGGTTACTGCCGAATTAAAAGACGCTGAAATATTCAAACCAAGCACATTGGCAAAACAAGAGCATGAAAAAAGTACAGCCCAATAGGCTATCGTCATACCTTGTATATTAAGTATTAAATTTCCGACAACAACATAACTTAATGTTTGGATTGCAGAAAGAAAAAACAGAATAGTAATCTTTGAAAACAGATAGCTTGTTTTGCTTAAATTTAGAAAGGCTTCTCGTTTTAATATCTTTCTGTCTCTGATAATTTCTTCAGCGCTCACTGTAAGCCCCATAAAAAGTGCAACGATTATGCTCATAAAAAGGTAGGCAGGGAGATTTTCATTTTGCCCGAAATAATATATTCCAGATTTAGGATCTTCTATATACCATATAATTCCAGCCAGTAATAATGCTAAGACAGGCGCCTCCAGGAAATTTATTAACAAATACTGTATGTTGCTTACTTTTGTAAGAAAATCCCTGATCGTAAAAATGAACGTTTGTTTGATCCTGGATGGTAAATTCAGGGAACTGGGCAGAGCCTCCTTAACTGGTTTTACTTGCTGAGGCTTAATATTTCCCCTGTAATAGTCATTCCACTGGAGCGGATCAATCTTCCTTACTTCTGTAAAATTACCATATTCATCTACTACCTTCGCTTCTATGATATTAAAGAGTTGTTCGGGATTAACGTTGCCGCATTCAGTACATTGGTCCTTTTCACTATTAATTTGATTGGTTATTTTTTTGAAGTATATGATAGCTTCTACCGGGTTGCCATAATAGATAGGATAACCGCCAATATCCATGATCAGCATTTTATCAAACATCTTGTATATATCAGAGGAAGGTTGGTGGATCACTACAAAAATAAGCTTGTTTTTTAATGTTAATTCTTTAAGCAGATCCATTATATTCTCAGCATCACGCGAAGATAATCCAGTGGTAGGTTCATCAACAAACATCAGTGACGGCTCCCTGATCAGTTCCAGGGCAATGTTTAGTCGTTTCCTTTGTCCGCCACTGATCAATTTATTTAGCACATTGCCAACTTTAATATCTTTGATCTCTGATAATCCCAGGCTCTTCAGTGTATTTAAGACTAAATCTTTAATTTGTTTGGTGGGTAAATTATCAAAACAAAGCTTTGCATTGTAATAGAGGTTTTGAAATACAGTGAGTTCTTCAAACAGGATATCGTCTTGTGAAATATAACCTATTACACCTTCTATTTTATCTTTTTCAGTATGAATGTTAACGCTATTTATAGAAATTTCACCATTTGATGGCTTTTCTATTCCGGTTAATATATTAAACAGTGTTGTTTTGCCTGCCCCACTGGCTCCCATAATGCCAATGAGTTTCCCTGCCCCTTCCGATAAATTTACATTGCGTATTCCGATATTACCATTTGGAAAATTATAATGAATCTTTTTAGCACTAAACGATATGTTCGCTGATTTTTCATCTTTTAGATAGTGGCTAACAATATCACTGTAAAAAACAGGACCTGCTTTGGGCAGCTTAATCGTACTTCCATTGGCAAATAAATATATCCGGCCGGCGCCTATAACCAGGCCGTTCAAAAGAATATCATCTTTGCCCAAATACTTCACAAAGTACAGATCTACACTTTCAACCTTTAAAAATGATATTGTACCATCCAGATATTCTAAAAAGATATGTTTTGTAGCCCCCCTAACAGCCCCCCTTCCGTCCCCCCAAAGGGGGGAGACTTTGCCAACCCCTTTCCCTTTGGGAAGCGTGGTGGGAAAGTCCCCCCTTTGGGGAGGACGATGTCCAGTGGACATCGGGCCAGCATTGCGGGAGGCAGGGGGGCTGTTAGGGTTGGCAGGCAGGCCATCTAAAATAAGGATGTTTTGGTTAGAAATGTCGCTAATATCATCATTTAAAATAAAGATTTCTATTGCTTTGTATTCTTCTTTGGGTATATTAAATACAGAAGAGACCGTATCAATGATCTGCATTCTTTGGGTAGTAATATTTGCGTCTGACTTAACAAGTTCAAAAAGTCTGACTAATACAACTACCTTTTGTTTCTGGTCTAAAGTTTTGTTGATTTTTTTACAGATAGAGAGGGTTTTAAGCGAGTCTTTTACAGTGGTAAGCTTTATTCCGAGCCCCGCCATAGGCGGGGAGGAGTCTCCTTTTGAAATGGTAGGCCCTTTACTAGAAGAAGGGACTATATGCAGTTCCGGAGTAGTTGCCCGGTTCTTTTCGGGTATTCCTTCACTACGCCCGGGACTGGTTTTGTCATACTCAGAAAATTCGTCATATAGTATCAGATATTCTAATACAGAGGTCCGGTCTACTAACTGTTTGAGGAAATCTTCAACGTAGCTCCTTTCTTTTTGGGTAACACCGCCATCTTGTTTTGTAATGATGGCAAATAGTTGCATTAAAGCACGAAGTATCTCCTCGCTCATGGCTCATAGCGCATAGCGCATAGCGCATAGCGCATGGCGTTTTTCGCTATGCGCCATGAGCTATGCGCTTAGTACGTTTTATAGGTAAATGGAATTTCTATCAATTCTGCAAACTCTTCACCTGCTTCCTGCATATCTTCATCGTCCGATTGGGAATACCATATCACCGTGGCCTGTGTGCCATTATCATGAAGATCTTCAAGCTTGGTAAGCAGGTCTAAAATTAGTTTGGAAGAGGATGTATTAAAGTATTCTAATTTAAAAATAATGTTTGTTTTAGTATTAGGTTTTTTACTATAACTATCAAGCCAGTCCAGCGCAGTTTGATAAAATTCTGCTGCATCTTCCGGCAGAGACCTTCCTGATAATTCCAAAATACCGCTATCGGCATTAAATATTATTGCAGGAGTATCTTCTGTAAGGTCAAGTTTTAAATCTTCCATATGTTAATAAAGTGAATTGCAAATATATGAATGAATACTAATGATGCAAATAAAAAATAAAGAATTAAACACTAAAAAATAGTTAGATCGTATTTTTCATTTGAATTATTAGTATCGGGCATTTATATCATTTTTCTTTTGAAATAAGGCTGCGTAAAGAAAAAAAGGTAACATTATCTTTAACCTCCTGAAAATTGAATCGAAGTTTTTGACCTGATCTTCTTGCCATGTCAATCAATCCAAGACCCGCGCCTCCTTTGGGCGATCTTTTTCCTTTTAACATAATTTCTTTGTATAATTCTTTTAATCCTTCTTTATCCAGGGCATTTATTTTTTCCAGTTTAGACCTTAATGAATCTACATGGTCCTTTAACATAAAGTTGCCTGACAAAATTGTATAATGATCATCTTGCATGCCGATCATAAAAATAGCATACTTGAGAGTATTAACATTTTCTTCTTCGTAACAGTGCCTGCAAATATTTTGCAGACATTCTACCATTATATTAAATACCTTTCGTTTTATTGACAATTGTTCACCAAAATAAGTAAGGTTCCTTTCGGTTAACATTAAAACTGACTTAACAATTTCTTGTGAAAATTCTCCTTCATAGACAAGATATAAATTTTCTGAAAGCATCTTTTGGTGCATTTCGTAAATATATTTTAAATATTTTTTGTTTTTGTTGATATTGTTCAGTTTCTGCATAATCCAAATTAAATTAGCATCGGTTTTATTCGTCTTTTATTTTCCTTGCCTGCAATGCAAAATAAGAAATCTCATCATTAATCTTTTCAAAATTATATTCCAGCTTTTGATCCGATTTTCTGGCTATATCAATAAGGCCTAACCCCGGTGTTGCTTTGTTTGTAATTCTTTTCGCCTTTCTAAGAAGGTCTTGATAAAATGCTTTTAGCCCCGCTTTGTCAAGATTGTTTATTTTATCTAATCTTGATTTTAGTGAATCAATCTTACTGTTCTTAATAAAATTACCGGATGAAATAACATATTCCCCATTATCTCTGCCAATTATAAAAATGCCGGTTTTGGGGTATTTAATATTTTCTCGTCTATCTGCATGCTTACAAATATTTTGCAGGCATTCAACCATAATATTAAATACCTTTCTTTTGGTGTTCTCCTGCTCCCCAAAGTATTCCATGTTTCTTTCAGCCATTTCCAGGACCGATCTTGTTATTTCCTGAGAAAATTCACCTTCATATAATAACAGAAGGTTCTTAGAACGCATCTCGTTGTGCAGATCGTAAATATATTGTAGTTGCTCGTTGGTATTACCCTTGCTCATAATGATCAAAATATTTAGCGCATAGCCCCGAGTACTCGGGGTTGATCGCTATGCGCTTTGCTTTTTTTAGTTTGTAATGAAAAATAAGAAAGCTGATCATTCACACGATCAAAACTGGTTTCAAGTTTTTGACCCGATTTTCTGGCTATATCAATAAGACCTAATCCCGAGGGAAGTTTTTTAGTTTCTTTTGCTTTTGAAAGCATATCTCTATGCAATGCTTTTAGTCCGGACTCGTCAAGATCGTTTATTTGATCTAATACGGATTTTAGCTGTTCAATCTTATTTTTCTTAATAAAATTGCCCGATGCAATTAAATAGGCTTTGTCACCTTTCCCAATAATAAAAATACTTGATTTAGTACCCTCATCTTCATCTGCGTGTAAAGAAATATTTTGCAAACATTCAACCATGATATTAAATACCTTTCTTTTAAGAGATGTCCCCTCACCAAAATAATTCATGCTCACTTCAGCCATCTCCAGCACAGATTTTGTCATTTCCTGTGAAAATTCACCTTCATATACCAAAAGAATATCTCTTGAGAGCATCTCATTGTGTAGCTTGTAGATGTATTTTAGTTGACTATTGTTACCAGCTTTTCCCATTTACTCGCAAAAGTAAAATTTTATGTCTTTAATTCCAAGATTATGTCATTTTTTTTTTAAATTGCCTGCGAAGTTATAAATTTGTAACTAATCAGTCGGCAGTCGGCAGTCCACAGTCAGCAAAAAAGAAAATGACAATCAAACCATTATAACAATATGGCAACTGGATTTAGAAACTTAACTTAATCAGTCGGCAGTCGGCAGTCAACAGTCGGTCCCGAGTACTCGGGATGAACTGCCGACTGATTTCAATGAACGATCAGAAGAAATAGGACGATTACTTAATCACATGATTCGAAATCCTGAAAAGTATAAATAGAGAAAAGTCGGCAATCTACAGTCCCCAGTCGGCAAAAAACAATTGCCGATTGTGGACTGCCGACTGCCGACTGCTGACTGCAGACTACCAACTGCCGACTGCTGACTGCCGACTACCGACTGCCGACTACCGGCTGCCGACTGCCGACTGCCGACTGCCGACTGCCGACTGCTGACTGCCGACTGCCGACTGCTGACTGCCGACTGCTGACTGCCGACTGCCGACTGCTGACTGCCGACTGCCGATTGTGGACTGCCGACTGATTAGTTACATAAATTTTAATTCACATGAAAAAAATAACCCTTATATTTATCAGTTTTATTATTGCCTACTGTCTACTGCCTACTGTCTACTGTTTTTCAGGTGGTTTCCAGGTAAACCTTCAGGGACAAAAGCAAACCGGTATGGGACACACAGGTACGGGTTTGGTTTTAGGTGCAAGCAGTAGTTTTTTTAATCCAGGCGCTTTTTCGTTTGTTAACAGAAATCACATTGCAGTTGGCGGTAGCTTTATTTTCCCACGCACCGTATATCTTGAGCCGTATCCCGGTAATTACACTACTGAAACTGTACATGCTGTTGGTACTCCATTTACATTTTATAGCTCTTTTCGTACTAAACCCGAAAAAAAATGGAATGCAGGACTGGCTGTCTATACCCCCTTTGGCAGTGGAATAAAATATGAAGATGATTGGAAGGGACAATTCATACTGCGCGAAATGTCATTAAAAACAATATATATTCAACCCACCTTTGGTTACCAGGTCAATGATAGGCTGGGAATAGGCATCGGATACGTTTATGGATTTGGAAACCTCCTTCTGAGAAAAGCAATTCGAACTCAGGATATGAATGGTAACTATGGGGAAGGAAAATTAACCGGCAAAGCCTCAGGGCATGGTTTTAATGCCGGTATATTTTATAAAGCAACCGATAGATTAACGATAGGCCTGAGTTATCGCTCTTCCGTGAAAGTGAAATTAAAAAATGGAAAAGCAAACTTTACTGTACCATTATTTTTGAAGGACTCTATACCCAGCACTACTTTTTCGACCAGTATAAAACTTCCTCAGGGTTTTAATTTTGGTATAGGCTACAAATTAACTGAGAAAACCACACTTGCTTTTGATATTAATTATGTTGGCTGGAGTTCTTACGATACGTTATCGTTTGATTTCAAGGAAAATACCAGCAAACTTGAAGATATTAATTCCCCCCGAAAGTACAAGGATGCTTTCATTTTTCGCCTTGGAGGTGAACACCAGTTAAATGAAAATATTATAGTCAGAGCTGGAATTTATTATGACCCAACGCCTGTTCAGGACGGATATATCACTCCCGAGACGCCTGATTCAGACAAATTGGGGATTACCGCAGGAGCCAGCTATAAAATAGCTGATAAATTTAATATTGACATTTCGCTGCTATTCTTAGAAGGAAGAAAAAGAACCGATACCAACCTGGAAACAGGATTCGGAGGGACGTGGAAAAGCAGGGCTGTGATACCGGGGATTGGGTTGGAGTATATTTTTTAATTAACCGGTTTTTTTATCTTTTTTTGCACGGATAATTTTTTTTATTACCTTTGTAGCTTAAAAAAGTTATACCTTCTTAAATATTTTAACTCTTTAACCTTTAAACATTATGAACCGATCTATTTTACTCCTCGTAATTACAACGCTCATTTATTGTGACTATTTGTATGCCCAGCTTGGTTGCAGTGGCGGAAGATACCTGAATGAGATATTTCCAACTGTTACTACAACCAGCAATATTTTGTATGGCAATAATACTAATCTGTCAGGCAGTCCTGAAGACCTGTTTCTTGATGTTTACGAACCGGCAGGTGACACGGTGAGTATGCGTCCTCTGATTATTTTAGCTCATGGAGGCAGTTTCACTAGTGGAGATAAAGCTGATGGATGCATAGTCGATATGTGCAAGAATTTTACAAAATTGGGCTATGTAACAGCTTCAATAGATTACAGGTTAGGGATGGCATGTATTCCATGCTGCTTTTGCTGCCCGGATTCGGTTGATGCGACAGAATCGGTTATGAGAGCTTTCCATGACGCCAAAGCAGCCGTCAGGTTTTTTAGAAAAGACTTTGTATTAAGCGGCAATACCTATAGAATTGACACCAGCCTGATATTCTTTGGCGGGCAATCTGCAGGGGCATTTATGGCTATCCAGCTTGCTTATCTTGATGAGGTCAGCGAAATACCATCCTATATAGATACTACTAAAGCGGGGTTAGGTGGCGGTGTAGAAGGTAACAGTGGTAACCCCGGTTACTCTTCTAAAGTTAAAGCGATCATCAATATCAGCGGAGCAATAGGAGATACTGCCTGGATGAAAACCGGTGATACACCCATGATAAGCTTTCATGGCGACCAGGACGGTACAGTGCCTTATGCTACTGACTGGATAGGAGTATTGTTTTGTAACAACATTATTATAGTTGATGGGAGCTCTACCATGAATCTTAAAGCTAACGCAATAGGTATAGATAATTGCTTTAAACCCTACTGGGGTGCAGGCCACGTACCCGAATGCGGCAATGCAGCTTATATGGACTCCACTGTGACCTATACAAAACACTTTTTATTGCAGTTTGTTTGCAACAGTCCTTCTATATGTAGTTACATATTACCTGCTTGTGCTGCTTCTTTTGCTGGTTTTACTGTTATTACCTCTAACCTGACGGCAAATTTTACCGATAATTCTTCCTCTACTGGTATTACTAGCTGGTCGTGGGATTTTGACGATGGAAGCCCTGTGGATAATACTCAAAACCCAACGCATACTTATGGTGCTGACGGCATTTATGTCGTTTGTTTGATCGTTACCGATAGTTGTGGCGCTGATACTATCTGCCAGGATGTAACACTCACTAATGTAGGTGTTACCCCCGGGTACCCGGGGCTGACTCTTGGATCTGTAAAGCTTTTTCCAACTCCTGCAGTAAATGAATTAAATATTGTAACCACACTTCCCCAACAGGTTATATTCAATATTTATAATGTTATAGGGCTACAGATAAAAAGTGTAATAATTAACGGTACTAAAAAGATAAGCACTGCTGAACTGTACACAGGGATGTATATTTATCAAATTGCTGATAGAAATGGTGTTGTGTTAAGCAGGGGTAAATTTAATGTTGTAAAATAATTAACTTTTTTTTCATTTTATTTTTGATTTGTTTCGTTTATGCATTATATTTGAGTCCACTCTAAAAAGTCTTTTTTGCCACAAAAGCACAAAAACACAAAATCCCACTAAAAATTAACTAATTGATTTTCAGGGTTTTGTGGGATTTAGTGCTTTGGTGTTTTAGTGGCATTTTTATTTTTTGGACTTATTAGAGTGGACTCATTAATTAAAATCTAAGAAAATATTTCAAATTCTCAAATTATTTTTCCTATATTTGCGTCTTGAACTTTTTAAACCTTTTAACCATAAAACTTATAAACTTAAAGATCATGAACAAAAAATCACTCATCGCATCAATAGCGGTTCTTATTGGTGTGATATTTTTCGCTGGATTCGCAAATGCCCAGGTGTGTGTGCCTGATCCTCAATTTACACAACCTGGTATCTATCCGGATAGTGCAACAGGGGTATACCAGGCAACTGTTGGTGAGTGTTATGAGCAGGTATTAACTGTTGTAGTTCCACTTGACACTACCGATCCAAGTGGGTTCTGTAGCTGTGGAGTAGATATTGATAGCATTGGATTAAATGGGCCTGGTATAGGAGGCTTACCCCCTGGCCTGAGCTATACATGTAGTACGCCTAGTTGTTATTGGCAAGGAGGATCAAACGGATGTGTTTTGATTTCCGGCACTCCAACTGATACAGGTGATTTTTATATCACAGCTTATATTAGGGCGAAGGTCGTATGTAATATAATGTTAATTTTTTGTACTCCTTTTGATACAGCATCTTATGATACAATAGATTATTATCATATTGTTGTAAATCCTGCTCCTGTAGCGTTTGATGATACAGTTACTACCGATCAAGACGTTTCTGTTGTAATAGATGTACAAAGTAATGATATAGGAGGAGACCCATTAGTAACTACTATTTTAACTGGACCAGCCAACGGTATCGCAGATACATTGAATGGTGACAGCATAGGTTACACACCCAATCTCGGTTTTATCGGGGCAGATAGTATAGTTTATATGATCTGCAATAATGGAAGCCCAACATTGTGCCCTCCACCTGTATGTGATACAGCAGTAGTGAATATTACTGTACAGCCTGTTTGCTCTGCTACTATTGCAAATTTTATATTCATCACCTCCAACCTCACTGCTGATTTTACCGATTCTTCAGCAGGCGCTGATCTGAACTGGGCTTGGGATTTCGGGGATGGCAGCCCTGTGAATAATACTCAAAACCCAACACATACTTATACCGCAGACAGCGCTTATACTGTTTGTTTGATCGTTACCGATAGTTGTGGCGCTGATACTATCTGCCAGAACGTAACAGTCAGTTGCCCTGTTCCCACTGCTGGTTTTTCATTCACCACTTCTAACCTGACTGCTTCTTTTATAGATGCGTCATCAGGGGCTGTGAGCTGGGCTTGGGATTTTGGGGATGGAACAGGCACATCCACTGCTCAAGACACAACATATACCTATTCAACGGATAGTACTTATAATGTTTGTTTAACAGTTACCAATAGCTGTGGTAATATTGATACATTATGCGATAGTGTAACGGTAGCAAGTGGTTTCTGTTCTCCACCTGTGGCTAATTTTACATTCACCGATAACAACCTAACGGTTAATTTTACAGACGCATCAACAGGCGCTGATTTGAGCTGGACATGGGACTTTGGGGATGGTAGTATAGATAGTACTACTCAAAACCCAACACATATATACACTGCCGACAACACTTATAATGTTTGCTTAACCGTTACAGATAGCTGTGGAAGTGACTCTACTTGTAAGAACGTTACGGTGACGGATACAACCACAGGTATTTCCCCCGGGCACGCAGGGCTGGCTTTGGGATCTGTCAAGGTATATCCAAACCCTGCAAATGATCTGTTAATTGTTGAAATAAATGATCTGAATAATAGTAGTTACGATGTTGAATTATACGATCATATGGGAAGGTTGGTAAGAAATTATCAGGATCAATCATCTGGTAAGCTGAAGATCAACAGGAAGAATCTCAATACCGGGTTGTATTTTTTGAGAGTAAAAACTGCCCAAGGAATTTATTCCAATAAGATTGTATTTGAATAATATAAAAAAACTATAAAAAAGCCCTTCAAATAAAACTGTCATTCCGAGTGCAGGGACGCCAGTGTGCGGGGGCAAACGAGGAATCCCCAGAATAACAGCAGTACCTTTTTCGGGAGATTCCTCGTTCGCTCTAACCTCATTCCCACACCTGCACTCGGAATGACAGTTTTATTTGAAGGGCTTTTTTCTTTACGGAAACCTGATCCCTGAACATTCAGAACAATTCACCGTAGGGATCACCGCATTATATTTTTGATTAATTGCCTTTATAAACTCATTGGCAATCAACGCATAACCTTTCTGGTTGGGATGAAAGCCGTCTAAACTGAAAAAACCGCCACTGACAAATTCTGCATTATAATCTACACCATCCCATTTTATACCTGATTTTACTGATTCAAAATAAGCGTGCATGTCAACCAGTGCCAGGTCATATTCACTGGCTTTTTGAGCTATCACCTGGTTATATGCATCTATGGCATGTCTGATAATGTGTATTTCGTATTGATCCAGCACATACCTGTCGTGTATTGGTGTGAGGATCAGACCATAGAAATAACATTTCATAGAGTCAAGCGGCACATTCAACAAAATATGCTCGCCTTCAATCAACTGTCTAATACCAACAGGGCCAGTTATATTTGCATCCATTATGAAAAAAGGATTGAACCCTTCGTGATAATGAACAAGGTCAAAGGTTTCCCAGGGCTTATTTAATTCAGTTGCCTGACTATCTGTAAGTACAGCAGCATTATAAGGAATAAGTGTATAAAAAGGGAAACTTTCAAAATCAGGAATATTGGCAATTACACCTTTTGCTCCATTCGTAGTTAATAAGGCAAGTATTGAATCTATATTAGCCCGAAATGAAGATGAGTCAGGGATGTTGGCATTATATCCTCCATTTCGTACATAATTATAGATTTCTTCTAACCCCAGCCAAAGTATTAAAAAAGTAGGATTTTGTGGGATGGCATCTGTAAGGACGGTTGAAATTCCCGAATTACTCGCAAAACGATGATAATAAAGATTTCCTCCTGACGAAAAGTCGTTTCCGAATAAAGGGTCAAACAAATCCTCTGTTCTTGCGAAGGGAACAGCTAAATTTTGGAGATAACCACCTGCAACCTTTTGTAAATAAAATGATGCCTGGCTAATACCGAGAGTATCTTTTAATGGAGAAAGTCCTCCCCTTCCCCAGCAGTCAATAATATTATCATTATCTATATCATAAGGAATTGAATCTTTATAACCAAGGTTACTGCTGGATACAAAATCACTTTCCCAGGGTTTGCTGTTTAATCCCAGACCCGAATTATCCGGCATATATGGTTGATTAAAAGCGCCTCCACCCACCAATTCAAATTGCTCTGCCAATAATGCAGGAATTGAATACCGCTGTCCATCATAATACAATGCACCATCCTGATATCCTGCCAGATAACTATCACCAAGGGCAATGGTTCGTTCAAAATTTGCTTCCCCGGGATCTGGCTCCGGGATATCCAATTTAGGCGTACAGGTGATACAAAGCAGGCAGTAAACAGTTGGCAGTATACAGTTGGTTAAAATTGAAAATGGATTTTTCATTGATACTAATAATAAAATGCTAATATACGAATTAATACTAATCCCGCCTTTGGCGGGACTAATACACCGATGCCAATCCCGCACATAAATTTAATTAATTATAGAATTTTTTTTCTAAATTCTAAAATTTTTTCATAAATCATCCATCCAAAAACTACTATATACTCTGCCATGATCAAATAAAAATTTTCCTGGTAAGGTATTGTTAGATAAGTAATGTAAGTAAGAGGGATCAGCGCTGACCAAATAATTGCAAAACGATATTTTGAAAAAACCGATAATGCTACCAAAGTGGTAATATACCAGGGATGAACGGTGGTAGCCAACAAGAAATAACAAGTTAACACCCACAATATTGTTTGTGGCAATTTCTTTCCAGGTTTACTAAACTTTGCAGATAGAGAAGGTATCTTCTCAAAATAAGTGATAAAGCCAATTAAGACTGCTGTTGTTGCTGCAAGTGCAATTCCAGCCTGAATAATGATATTATACCCAACAATTTGATAACCTATCCATCGAACGATATAATAAATGCTGGCATTAAACTCAAACTTTTGAAAATAAAGGGAAAAACTTGAAAGAAGATTTGTGAGATGTGAAATTGAGAAAAATGGAATAAAAAGAATCAGCACACAAGATGCTACGATCAAATAATAGAAAATACTTTTTTTGAACCCCAGCCTTTTCAGCAGGAGAGGGAGAAAAATTAAAGGCAGCAGTTTGACTCCTATTGCTATTGCAAAACTAATAGCAGAACCAGCCTCCTTGTATCTTCCTTTGATAAGTTGGGAAGTTGATTGAGCTCTGGCCAGCAAATAAACAGCAAGCAGCAAAAAAAATATCATGACCGCTTCGAAATGCAGGTTTCCAACAAGTTCTATGATCACCAGGGGATTCAATGCATATAACAGAACAGCTTTTTGTGGTATCTGGAAAGTTTTCATAAGTTTATTCAACAAAAAAATGCTGCCGGCTTCTGCCAGTAATATAAAAAGACGCATTACTACTACACTCCCTAATATGCTTTCCGGAAATAACTTACAAGCTGTATAAAAAATGAATTGGCAGACAGGGGGATAAATGGAATAATAATCTGGTGAGTTTAGATGATCGTATAAATCCTTATTAATTCCATGTTGTAAATAATCTGTTGGTAAAAAAGCAAAAGGATTTTCCCCATTTGTCATCAACCTGCCATCCCAAATAAAACGATAAAAGTCATCTGACAGATTAGGCAATACAAATAAAAGGGAAATTCTAAAAAGGATTGCTGCTAAAATACCGGTCTTATAATCAAACGTATCTGATTTTTTACTAAGCAAATAAGCATAACTAAGAAAAAGAAAGCTATAAAGAATAAAGACCTGGTAAAAATTTGTTCTATCAGTAAAATAACTCAGACAAATGTATCCGGTCAAGGAAGCTAAACAGGCGGTATAATGGTGAAGTTTTTTTGAAATATTCATGTATATAAGTCGGCAGTATCCAGTCGGCAGTCAGCAGTCCACAGTCGGCAATCGGCAGTCCACAATCGGCAGTCGGCAGTCAGCAGTCCATAGTCCACAGCCGGCAATTGTTTTTTGCCGACTGGGGACTGTAGATTGCCGACTTTTCTCTATTTATACTTTTTAGGATTTTGAATCATGTGATTTAGTAATTGTCCAATTTCTTCTGATCGTTATTTTCTTTTTTGCCGACTGCCGACTGATTTTTTGCCGACTGTGGACTGCCAACTGCCGACTTTATCAATTTTGCCTTTTTGCCGATTGCCGACTGCCGACTGCCGATTTTATCAATTTCGTGTACATTTATAGAGCTAAGATACAGTTTACCCCGCACATAAATTTTTTGATATGTTATTTTTATTTTTTAATCTCGCCCAGAATTTATGTGCCCCGCACCCCGAGTACTCGGGGTGCGGGGTGTGCGTGGTTTAACACGCTACATTAAACTAAAGCCATGCAACCAACTTCAAACTTTCATCGTATTTGTATAATTTAATGAAAATCAGCTATATTTGCCCCAAAAGTAAATTGTTTGTTCGGGGTAAACAACACAATACGTTAATTTTGAAGAAGATATTAAAAACTAAAAAGGGTAAATATGGCATGGTTTTCCTGGCATGCCTTATTGTTCCGGTTGCTTTAATATTTGTAGAGATAAGCAATTCTGTTTTTCGTAATCTGAAAATTATGGAGAACAGCGGGAAGAGCGATACCAAACCCGTTTATTACGCTGGTTTTATACCGGAAAAAAGAGTAGAATTCGGCATTATATTAGATTCCTTTCTTGTTTTCAAAGATAAAATTAAAGCCAATGAAAACCTTGCCGGGATACTTTCAAGATTCAATGTAGATTATTCACTCATTGACAAATTAGTAAAAAAGTCCAAAAATATTTTTAATGTCCGGAAAATCAGAACTGGCAAGCCTTATACGGTACTTTATTCTAAAGACTCATCCTGTTCAGCTAAATACTTTATCTATGAGCAAAGTCCCACTGATTACGTGGTTTGTGATCTTAGAGATACTTTGAACGTTTACAAGGAACAAAAGGATGTTGAAGTGAAAATTCAAACAGCCTCGGGTATTATCCACGCTTCTCTTTACGAGACCATGATTGACAATGAGATCAATCCGTTATTAGCAATAGAATTATCAGAAATTTATGCATGGGCTATTGACTTTTACAGGATACAGAAAGAAGATAAGTTTAAAGTAATCTATGAAGAAAAATTTGTGGACGGACGTTCTATCGGGTTTGGTAAAATCCTGGCAGCATATTTTAATCATGCCGGTAAAGATTTTTATGCCTTTTATTTTACACCTGCCTGCCCGCAAGACAATAAAGACAGCATCGGGGATTATTTTGACGAATGTGGAAGTAGTTTAAGGAAAGCGTTATTAAAATCGCCTCTTAAATATTCCAGGATAACCTCAAGATATACTCACAGAAGATTTCATCCAATCCTGAAAAGGTACAAGCCACATTATGGAATAGACTATGCTGCAGCAACGGGTACTCCAATCAGATCGGTAGGTGATGGGATAGTACTTGAGGCAAGGTATAAGAAAGGTAACGGTAACTATGTAAAGATCAGGCATAACAGTGTTTATACCACCCAGTATTTACACATGTCAAAGAGAGCTAAGGGTATAAGACCAGGGGTTTGGGTAAACCAAGGCCAGGTGATCGGGTATGTAGGAAGCACAGGACTGGCAACAGGTCCGCATCTTTGTTACAGATTCTGGAAACATGGCCGGCAGGTTAATCCTTTAAAGGTAGAAATACCACCCTCAAAACCAGTCAAACATGAATACCGGGAAGAATATTATCAAAATATAAACGAAATAATCAGGGAATTGAATGTGATTGAATATCAAAAAAAATGGTTAAAAACAGTTAATAGCGGTTAATAATAATGGTTAATAACGGTTAAAAGCAGTTAATAACGGTTAATATCGGTTACTTTTTCATATTTTAACTGCTATTAACTGTTTGAAACATAGGTATATATGCCCGGAAATATTACATTTACAATGATCAAACCTGACGCTGTTGCAGACGTACATTCAGGCGCTATTATAAAGATGATAGAGGATGCAGGATTTGAAATTATTGCTATGAAAATGACCAGGTTGAGTGGTGAAAGTGCAGGCCAGTTTTATGAAGTACATAAAGAAAAGCCATTTTACGAAAGTTTGGTCAAATATATGTCATCCGGGAAGATCATTGCTATGACGCTCAGGAAAGAAAATGCGGTGGAAGATTTTCGGAAATTTATAGGGGCTACCAACCCTGCTGAAGCTACAGAAGGTACAATAAGAAAATTATTTGGAAAATCAATTGAAGCCAATGCAGTGCATGGGTCTGACTCGGATGAAAATGCTGAGAAAGAAGCGGGGTTTTTCTTTTCAGAAAAAAATAATTATATTTGTATCTGAAATAAAAATATAAATCAAAATTATACAACTTTAAATATTTTACTGATATGAATTCAATTTCTGATTATTCACCAGAAACAGTTACTGCTATGGAATTGTTAGAAAGCATTCCACCGGCAAAACGTAAATACATTAATTAACAAGAAATTAATTATAAAATAAATATCTTTATCCTATGAAATCACAAGAGAAAAAAATTACCACTCCATCAAAAGAATATCTTTGGCTTTGTGACCACCCTGAAGAAGAAGCTAAATATGAAGGTGAATGGATTGCAGTAGTCGTTGATAAGATTGTGGCACATGGGAAAAATTTACAAAAAGTAAGGGAAAAGGCTTATACTATTGGTGAGAGCCCTTATTTTGCTTATGTAGTTGAAGAAGCTGAATGGATTTTTTATGTCAGTTGAATATAAATACAAAAAAGGGATAATTCCTGGCTCGAAAAAGTACCGACCGTTTGCTGATGTCGGTTTAAATATCGAAAATAAAATTGAAATCTATCAATTTTTGATAGATTCAGGGGCCGATAGAACTATTATCAATTATCAATTAGGAGCGCTGCTTGGATTTTCTGTGAAAAGAAATGAAAAATCTATTCAGATTGTAGGGATAGGAGGTTTTACACATGGCTATATAAGACCAATTAAATTATTAATCTCGGGTAGAAAAATTAATCTAAAAGTTACTTGGATTCATTCTGATAAAGTTCCCTTATTGCTGGGACAAGATGTATTCGATTATTTTAAAATTACTTTTATTAAAAGTAAGAAGAAAATTATATTTGTGTCTGAAAACAAATATTAAACTATGACTCACCTAAAATAAAAACAAAACAAAAAAGTTGCGTTGCTGACGTTTCTCTGACAATAACTACAAGAAAATATATAAAAAAATAATGTGAACCTATAAATTATTTCGTTTGGTTCTTATTCGTTTTTTATATAATTTCGTGTAGTTTTAACTAAACAAGAAAAATATAAAGTAAAAAGAAAAAAACATAACAAAAAAGTTGCGTTACTAACGTTTCTCTTCTGAAAAACTACCAAATCTTTAGACCGAGAGAAATAGCTTAGGAAACGCACCCAGCAGGGTGTGTTACTTATTGCTAATTTCAATTCGGTCGAGGTGCTTGGTAGTACCTTCAGAAGTTGAAATAAAAGCAGAGGTTCACGCCCTTTTTTGTTGCCTGAAATTAATTGAACATCAACCCGCCTTTTGAACCCCGAGGCAACAAATTTTTTAATCATGAAAAAGCAAAATATTAATTTTATGGTTTCAAAAGCAGTATTTACACTGCTTATCTCTGGTTCATTATTGATTATTCAATTTTCAATAATCAATAATCAATTAAAAGCCCAATGCAACACCTGGACGCAAAAAGCGGATTTTGGTAGTACGGAAAGATTCGGTGCAGTTGGCTTTTCTATTGACAACAAAGGTTATATTGGAACTGGAAAAGATGGTGACTCGTTAAGATCAGACTTCTGGGAATATGACACGGTTAGTAACACCTGGGCACAAAAAGCAAACTTTGGGGGAATAGCAAGAAGATATGCTGTTGGATTTTCAATAGACTCCAAAGGATATATTGGGACAGGATTGGATGTAGGAACAAGTTATTTACAAGACTTTTGGGAATATGACCCTGTTGGCAACGCTTGGACGCAAAAAGCTGACTTTGGTGGTACGGCCAGGCATTTAGCAGCCGGCTTTTCTATTGGTAGCAAAGGATTTATAGGTACAGGATATGATGGAGATTCCTTAAGATCTGACTTTTGGCAATATGATCCAATTAGTAACTCCTGGATACAAAAAGCGAAATTTGGAGGGACTGCAAGATTTCTTGCTACTGGTTTTTCTATAGGTAACAAAGGATATATTGGAACTGGCGGTGATAGTCTTGGTCCTACCCAAGACTTTTGGGAATATGATTTAGTAAACAACACCTGGACACAAAAAGCTGACTTTGGTGGTACGGCAAGAACAGGTCCAGTTGGATTTTCTATTGGCAGTAAAGGATATATTGGGACTGGACGTAGTACTTTTTACAACAAAGACTTTTGGGAATTTGATCCGGGTAGCAATACTTGGACGCAAAAGGCATCTTTAGGTGCAAATGCAGGAAAAGAATATGCAGTTGGTTTTTCTATTGGTGGCAAAGGGTATATAGGCACAGGATATAATGGCGCTGTTGGAAGAAAAGACTTCTGGGAATACATCCCTGATTTAATAGCCAATGCCGGTAAAGATACTTCTGTATTATGTTATGATAGTATAATCATAGGTGGTTTTCCAACAGCTTCGGGTGTCTTTAGTGATTATACATATAGTTGGTCACCTTCGGAAGGTTTAAACGACTCAACTTTGGCCAACCCAACAAGTGCTCTTCCACCTGATACTATAATTTATTTCGTAACAGTAACTGATTCCAACGGTTGTACGGTAAAAGATTCAGTTACGGTCACAGTAAATCCCTTCAACGTAATCGCAACAGCAAACAACCCTACTATTACTTGCGGAGATACCACTACATTGAATGCAACTTTCAACAGCTCCGCTTCTTATTCATGGTCGCCTGTAACCGGATTAACCGATCCTAATGCACAAAATACAGTTGCTGCCCCCTCCCTCACCACCACTTATACAGTCACCGCCACTATACCGGGCTGCCCTTCTTCTTCCGATACGGTACCAGTGTATGTCCTGCAGGATTCCAATCAAATCTGCCTCATCACCGTAGACTCCACCTCCACCAAAAACGTCATCGTATGGGAAAAGCCCATATCAACAGTAATTGACAGCTTCAAAATCTACAGAGACATTGTCGGCACATACACCCATATCGGCAGTGTGGCATATGGAGATTTGAGTGTTTTTACTGATACTTCTTTAGGTATTGATCCAAACAACACTGCATACAGATACAAACTCTCAGTTTTGGATACCTGTGGCAACGAGAGCGTACTAAGTAATTTCCATAAAACCATCCACCTTATCATTACGTTAGATATTAATGATAATCCTGTGCTGCAATGGAATGATTACGGAGGTTTTGTATTCACATACTACAGGATACTAAGAGACAGCACAGGTCTTGGCGGTAGCTGGGAAGCTATTGATTCTGTATCTTTCGGGATCAATTCATATACAGACAATACTCCACCGCAAACGCCAAATGTTCTCTATGTGGTTGAGGTGGTGCCGCCAGATGTTTGCACTGCCACCCTGATGAAGTACCGAAAAGACTTCACAGGGGAGGCCCTGATGAAATACAAAGAAAATTTCACAGGGCAAGCCCTGAAAAAAGTGTTGGTATACAATTCAGCCAGGTCAAACGTGTCAAACAGGCTTACTACGGGATACAATCTTCAATCTTCAATTTTAAATTTTCAATTAAAAGCTTATCCCAACCCTTATACAGGTAAAACACAAATAACTTATTCATTAACCCAAAAAGCCAACTCCAGTTGGATAAAAAACAGATCCAACGGAGTAAATGTATCTTTAGAGGTACTTAATGTGCTGGGTGAGAAGGTGAAGGCAATAGTAAAGGAAAAGCAGAACTTAGGGAAGTATCAATATAGTTTTTCTGCTAAAGATTCAGGTTATGGTGAAGGAATGTATATTTTGAAATTAAGTGTAAATGAATATATTTATACGAAGAAATTGATAGAATTTTAAATATTTAGTGCAATAGCTTGTGATAAAGATTTTCTCTTCACTGAAGGTAGCCTGCTCTTTTTAAGACGATCCCTGTATTTTATCTTAATGCTATCAATCTCATATTGAACCTGGAGTCCCATCCAGAACTCTGCACTTATTTCAAAAACTGATTCAAGCTTAATAGCCAGTTCGGGTGTAACATATTGTTTCCCCTGAATTAATCCGTTTAAAAACTCTGGTAATACTCCCATTTTTTGAGCGATCTCTTTTTGCTTTAGGTTCCTGGCTTTAATCTCATCATTGATCAATTCGCCAGGATGGGTTGCGTTACCTGGCACTACATCATCGGTTAATTTTATACGCTTATTTTTCATAATGCTTAGATAATTTTAATATAACGATAGTTTCCTGTTCATAGACAAATTCAAGTCTGTATTGTTTGCTTACTTTCATTGAACTTCTATCCTCTCCTTTTAATTTTTTAATGTTAAGTCCTGTAATTTTCTTTAATTCATTAAGGTTTGGAGCTTTTCTAATATAAGTAACTACCTTTCTATATTGTTTAAGAACTGAATCCGAATACTTTGGCTTACCTTTTATATTACCTGTGAATAAATTAAATGGTTCTTCTGAGTCAAACGCCACATCCATAATAACGCAATATTAGATAAAAAGTTTAACTCATTTAGTGAATATTTATTATTTTTTCGCTTTGTTTTTAAAAAATTTTCACGGTTTTTTTTCTTTTAATAAAATACACCCTTCTTATCCATGGAGGTATAAAAATTGCGCCCAAAATAAGATAGGGATAATAAGTAAACATTCTCCATAAAAATGCCATTGCAAAGTTAAAGCCTCCAAGAAACTCCCCAAAGAATGCAGGAAATATAAATTCAGCTAATCCGCTTCCTCCGGGTGTGGGCAAAATAAGCATTACTATCCATAAAATAATATGACGAAAAAATACCAGGATGTGTTCTGAAAGATTTATGTCAAGAAATGCGGCTATTAAAAGATTGACCATTAAATATCGTACGGTCCATATAAAAATAGTTGAAAAAGATGCTCTTAGCCAATATACGAAGTCCTTCCCCCTTAGTTGTTTTGAAGCCAGAATTATTTCGTCACCGTGTTTAGCAGCATCTAATCTCCATTTTCTGAAAAATCTTATGTAGGTGGATTTTACAAGCAACCATTTAAAAGCCCTGGGACTGATAAACAGGCCCCACGACATTAAAATTGTATATACGGCAACTAACGAATAACTTAAATGAAAAAAAACTTTAACTCCCATATTTATTCTTACTATTGAGCCTAATATATTGATATCGAAATTTTCTATCCCGGCAAATATGTCTCCTTTTGTAAAAAAAAGAATAACGGGCAAAGAAATAATAAAGACAAGATTATCCAGAATGGCAGTGAGCATAGCATAGGCAAGCGATTTGCCCAGACTTATTCCTTCTTTTACTAATACATAAACAGCCACTGCGGTTCCTCCTACCACTGTAGGAGTTACTGCAGAACCAAATTCCCAAAGTAGAATTACATAAAAGCTGATTTTCCATGAAAAAACCTTATCGGTTATATACCTGATCCGGTAAATATATCCGATCCCTCTAAAAATAAAGAGCAAAAAACAGCCTAAAAGCAATAAAATACTTGTATTTTTAAAATAATTTAGATCATTGCTGTTGAACTCAAGGGAAAAGAAAAAAACCGTTACGGCAAGACCCAAGACTACGGGCAAAAGAATTTTACCCGGACTTAAAATTTTGCGTATTTTCTTTTGTTGTGACTGCATTTATAAACACAGATTACCCAGATTATGAACACAGATTATACAGATTTTTATATAATTATACATTAGTTATTTGGTATAGTTATAATCATAGTCATTATCTACTGTCTGCAATCTATTTCCAATATTTCCCTTATTCCCTACTGCTAACTCTACTGCGATATAAATATCGCGCTACAAATTGCATACTGACTACTGCTTACTGCTTACTGCCAACTTCTCCCCCCTGGCTATCCAAAAATTATTATAACCCATCCCTATATGAATTGCGATTTTATTGAGCTGAGAAAGTTCAAGAATAGCCAAAAAATTAAAGATAATTTCTATCCTGTCATTACAATCTTCAATAATTTCTATAAAAGATACTTTTTCTGATTTTTTTAAACGTGAGAGTAAATATTTTTTTTGGTCTTCAATGGTATAGGGGTATTGAACTACGCTATGTGTTGGTTTATTCTTTTCCAACTCATATCTTTTTGTTAGCTTGATGAATACTTTTAATAATTTATACAGGTCAAGGTCTTGTAGTTCAGCTTCAACATTGGTCTTTTCAGCAAGTGATTTAAGTTCAGAAAGGGCATTACCGCGTTTTTCTTTTAGCAATCTTTCCTGTTCAAAGGTTTCCAGCTCACTTGCTACAGATTTATATTTTTTAAATTCCAACAGGCGTTTAGCAAGCTCCTCTCTCGGATCAATTTCATTGCCCTCTTCATCAAGCGCTTTCCTGGGTAAGAGCATCCTGGCCTTAATACGCATTAACGTTGCAGCTACCAGGATAAATTCGCTCGCAACCTCTATATCCATTTCTTCGAGTTGTTGAATATATCCCAAGAAATCATCGGTTATCCGGGCAATTGGTATGTCATGAATATCAAGCTCATCTCTTTGAATAAAAAAGAGCAGCAGGTCAAATGGCCCTTCAAAAAGCGGAAGTTTTATTTCGAAACCCATAATCTTTAATTTTTATGAATATAAATTATCTATAATAATACCAGATGCTAATATACAAATTCATGCTAATTAAACGAATAACAGCCAATAAATAGGAGTGAATATTAGTATCATCCTTATTTATTCGTATATTTGCAACGGGTTGCCAAAGATATAATTTTTTTAAAAATATTTACTTGTTTATAAAAAAAATCACTGTTGTCCGATTAAATTTATAAACTAATAAAATTACTTCTAAAAATTATAAATTTACTCATCAGCATAGGA